>CAVHZP010000073.1:0-8659 GCA_963640485.1 bacterium
AAGAGGGTGCCCGTAAGGGCGGGTGATGCGTGGGAGACAGGGCATCATCCGGCCTACGGCCACCTTCTTCTAAGAAGAAGGCAAAGTGCATTAAACGCTGTTTGAGGAAGGAGGTAAAATGCGAAAAGCCCTCTTCCCAGAAGAGGGGAGCGGTCGGGTGGGTGATGCATGGGAGACAGGGCATCATCCGGCCTAACGACCACCTTCTTCAGAGAAGAAGGCAAAACGCGTGAAGCGATAGCAAGAGATGGAGGGGGACGCTCTGATTACTGATCACTGATTACTGACCACCAAACCGATAGCGTAAATCATCGGGATTTTGCGCCCCGACCACTGACCCCCGATTACTGACTACCAAACCAATAGCGCCAATCACCGTCTCTTCCAATGGTTCGCCCGGCTTTGGAGTTCTCCCAGGGGAAGGTGGGCGGGGCAGATGGTTTCGCAGGAGAGGGACTGGCTGCAGGTGTCAAGGAAGTGTTCGGCGTAGGCTTTTTTGATTTCGTCCATGTGTTTGCCTTGTTCGTTTTGTTCCAGCATTTTGAAGGCGTGAACCATGGAGGCGGCGCCGCCGAAGGGGGTGTTGGGGCGGTAGTTGGGGCAGATTTCCAGGCACAGGCCGCACATCATGCATTGGCCAGCGCTGTATTGGAGGGAGCGGTCCCAGTGGCTGTCGTCTTTGTCTTTTTCGGTGAGCCACAGGCGCATGATTTCCAGTTTCTGAAACATGGATTTCCGATCTACTACGAGGTCGCAGAGGACGGGAAATTTGGAGAGGGGCTCGATGGTGATTTTTCCGCTCTTCACGATGTTGCAGAGGAAGACGGAGCAGGCGAGGGTGGGGCGGTGGTTGATGACCATGGCGCAGGCGCCACATTTCTTTTCGTGGCAGGAAGATTCGTATTTGATTTTCCGCACGGTTTCGCCTTTCCGGTTGGTGAGGGGACTGCGCTCGTTGAGTTCGGAGAGGAGGTCGGCTACGGTGAGTTTGCCGTCGCCGTCGTAGAGAAATTCATCGACGTAGGGGGCGGCGGTTTCCGCTTCCTGCCTTTTAATTTGTATGAGGATCTGCATTTGTATCACCTTCTATGGGTGTTAGGGAAATATGAACACTGCCACCTTCGCAACGGGCGATGGTGGTTTTTCTGTATTCTTCTTTTTCACCGGGGTAGTCGGTGCGGCTGTGAGCGCCGCGGGATTCTTTGCGGTTCAGGGCAGAGAGGAAGATGGCGCGGGAGAGGGTGAACCAATTTGGTACAGCGAGATTTTCGTCAAGGCCGGCTTCTTCGTCGTAGTAGGGAATGGTCTGGGTCTCCAGGGCGGCGAGTTCGTCAAGGCCGGCGAGCATTTCTTTTTCATTTCGCTCGATGCCCAGGGATTTCTGGAGGATGAAGTTCAGTTTCCGCCGGGCGGCAGGGATGGAGAGGCCGGGATTTCTATTTTCTAAGGAAAGAGAGCTTTCGTACTTTCGCAGGTCAAGGTCAGCAGAAGAAGTGATGGCGGAGAGGTCTTCCATGGCGGATTTCGCAGCCACGCGGCCGCCGAACATGGCACCAAGGAGAGAGTTTGCCCCCAGGCGGTTAGCGCCGTGGTACTGTGCCGCGGCTTCGCCGGCGGCGTAGAGGTTCCGGATTTCCATGCGGTGGTTTACGTCCACGTGGAGGCCGCCCATGAAGTAGTGGATGCCCGGAGAAACGGGGATGGGGGTCTTCAAGGGATCCAGGTTCAGGAAATCGTGGCAGGCTTCGAGGACGCCGGTGAGTTTTTTCCTGGAAACGTCTACGGGGATGTCGTCGAAGGAGAGGTAGGGCTGCATACCTTTTTTGATCCATTGCCATTCTTCGCGAGCTACCACATCGCGGGGCATCAGATTTCCTAGAGGATACTTGTCTTCCATGAAATAGTAGCGCTCACCGTCTTGATTCACGAAGAGGCGGCCGCCTTCGCCGCGAACGGCTTCGGTGATGAGCATATTTTTTCCGTGGAGTTTCACGGTGGTGGGGTGGTACTGAATCATTTCCAGGTTCGAAAGGGGTAAGCCTTCGGCGAGCATGGCGGCGGTGACGTGGCCGGTATTCAGGACGGAGCCGGTGGCGTTGCCAAAGAGGCCGTTCATGCCGCCGGAGGCGAGGATCACCGCAGAGCCGGGGATGTAGGAAATATGATCCGTCCCTTTTTCGCAGATGAGGACGCCGGTGGCTTTATTTCCTTTGGTGATGAGTTTCAGGAATTTATAGCCGGTCATGCGGCGGATCAGGTGGTCTGCTTCAAATTGTCGCGCCCGGGTGGAAAGGGTGTAGACCAGCTGCTTGCCGGTGCTGGCGGAGGCGAAGGCGGTGCGCTTTTTCGTCTGGCCGCCGAAGGGGCGCTGCTGGATGGTGCCGTCGGGGTTGATATTGAACGCCATGCCCCAGCTGTACAGGGTGCGGACGATGCCGGGGGCGGCGTGGGCGATGCGGTGGACTGCTTCTTTGCAGGCGAGGAACCGGCCGGCTTTGTAGGTTTCCGCTTCGTGAAGGTCCGGACTGTCGCCTTGTCCCATGGTGTCTAGGGCCGCATTGATGCCGCCTTCGGCCATGTTGGACTGGGCGCGCCAGGAGGGCATTTCCTGAATAATGAGGGAGGGCACGTTTTCCTCGGCCAGCTGGATGGCGGCGGAGAGTCCGGCGGCGCCGGAACCGATGATGATGACTCTATCCATATTAGTAGTTCCAGTAGATGAAATAGGAAATCAATGCCGCCATGAAGAAGGCGCCAAAGATAGAAAAGACGAGAAGGAAATCCAGCCGCCGCTCGCGGTAGGAGAGGATGCCCCATTTCAAAAGAAGGGGCTTCGCGCCGCAGTAAAGGTGGACGAAGATGGCAAGGACGAAAATTATTTGAGAGGCGAGGCGCAGCCAGGTAAATTCCCGGAGAAATAGCGCGCCGCCATCAAAGACGGTGAAGCAGGTGATGTGGAACCAAAGGGAGAGCAGAATGATGAGTCCTGTGAGGCGAATGGTCCAGAAGGAAGCATTTTCTTTCAGATACCAGTGGCCGTGGGCGAACCCTTCTTTGATGGCGTCCTTGGTCATGGCGATGCCCAAAAGTCCGTGGGCAATGACGGCAGCGAGGAGTGTGTAAGCGAGAGACGTGAGCTGTAGCTCCGTCAGGCGAAGCAGAGCGAAGGCGCCCCGGAGGCCATGGATGGCGAGAAGGGCGAGAATAAAAATCACCAGGTAGGAGTTTATTTTTCTCATGACTGCGCCCTCCTTCCTAAAAGGACTGCGTCGAAGTGGCCGCTATGCACCAGGGAACGGAACATCATGGGCGCATAGGGGGCGGTCTTCACCTCGTAGCCCAGGCCTGTGAGGTAGTCCTTCAGCTCTGCCACGTGGGCGCCGTACACCTCGTCCTCGTCGTTGTAGGGAATCACCAGAAGTGGCGAGCCTTCTACATCGGCAGACATGTTTTCAGAGAGAGAAAAGCCGCCTTTGTGGGATACATTGACCAGGAAGAAATAGGACGCGTCCTTTGCCTGCAATGAAAGAACCTCATAGCGAGGGTCATCGGCAGAGATTTTGAATTTGTCCAAGAAAATGGCGTAGTCCTCGCCGCCATAGCCCGTGCGGCTGGCGCCGGCGGTGCCGTCGACAGGAAGTCCATCGGCCAAGTGAAATAAAAATCCGGCCCCGGCGATGCAAAGGATCGCCGCCGGAGCGGTCAGGTAACGGAGTTTCATGGGAGCCTCAATTCTGTGGCGTGTAGTGCTGCTTTCGCTGGTGCAAACATGTCGATGCGGCTGCTAGCTGCTAGCTTCTAGCTACTAGCCGGCTAGAGGAACATCACAATGATAAACCTGTGTTGAGGAAAGTAGCACGAATACGCTTTATTCCTAATTGATGAAAATAAGCTTGTCTGGTTTGTATTATAAGTCATACTTGAATCTATCTGCAAGGTGCGGCTAAATTGGAGTGACGGTAGCACCTCTATGTATGCCTGGCGCAAGATGCGTCCCGACCACCGACCACTGACTACTAAATCTTTAACTTTTCCATCTCCATGTACGCACCAGCGGTTTTCATAAATAATATTTCAAAAACTCTCGCCCTATGTTGTATAATGAATATGTATGTTCGAAAATAGAAAAGTTTTTAGAAGGTAGGAATTGGAATGCAGATTAACAAATTAGATGGTATGGAAGCGCGCTACATGGCTTTGGAGGATCAGCTGAGCGATCCGTCGGTGATTGCGGATCAGAATCGCTGGCGGGAGCTTTCGAAAGAGCACGCGGAGCTGGGAGAGATTGTTTTCAAATATAGAGAATATAAAGAAGCATTGCAGGGCGTGCAGGATGCGCTGGACATTCTGGGAGACAAATCCCAGGAGGATCTCCATGACCTGGCGAAGGAGGAATTGAAGGAGAACGAGGAACGTCGGGATCTGCTGGATCTGGAAATCCACAAGATGCTGATTCCCAAGGACCCCAATGACGGCAAGAACGTCATTCTGGAAATCCGCGCCGGTACCGGCGGCGAAGAGGCGGCGCTTTTCGCTTCTGATTTGCTGAAAATGTACTTGAAATTTGCTGAACGTAAAGGCTGGACGGTGGACGTGGCGGATGCCAATGAGACGGACCTGGGCGGTTTCAAGGAAGTGACTTGCACCATCGATGGGAAGAATGCGTACTCGATCCTGAAATTCGAGAGCGGCGTGCATCGCGTGCAGCGTATCCCCGAGACTGAGAGCCAGGGCCGCGTGCATACATCAGCGGTGACGGTGGCCGTGCTGCCGGAGGCAGAGGATGTGGACATTGAAGTGAGAAGGGAAGACCTGCGCATCGATGTGTACCGTTCCTCCGGTGCCGGCGGTCAGCATATCAATAAGACTTCTTCGGCAATCCGCCTCACCCATTTGCCTACAGGCATGGTAGTGACTTGCCAGAATGAACGAAGCCAGCGGCAGAACAAGGAAAAGGCGTTGGCAATCCTGAAATCCCGTCTCTATGACCAAGCGCTCCGGGAGTCCACGGACAAGGAAGCAGAAGACCGCAAGAACCAGGTAGGTTCCGGCGACCGTTCGGAGCGTATCCGCACCTACAATTTCCCTCAGGGCCGCGTGACGGATCACCGCATCAATATGAGCATCTACCAGCTGGACGATTTCATGAATGGAAATATGGACGCTATCTTGAATCGATTGATGGAAGAGGATTTAGCAAGACGCATGAAGGAAGGCGAGGCAAATGGCCGCTAATCAGATATGGAATATCCGCAGGCTGCTCACCTGGACGACCCAGTATTTCGAAAATCACCACATCGAGTCGGCGAGGCTGGATGCGGAGCTGCTGCTGGCCCATGTGCTGCACAAGCAGCGGATTTTCCTTTACACAGATTTCGACCTCATCGTGAATCCTGATGAATTGGCGCTTTTCAAAAGCTATATCCAGAAGCGGGTGAAGGGGATTTCCACGGCGGCCATCATCGGAGAGAAAGAATTCATGGGGCTTACTTTCCATGTGAATGAGAAGGTGCTGATTCCCCGGCCGGACACGGAAACCTGGCTGGAGAAGGTGATCCAGTATCATCGAAGTGAGTCGGATATTTCCGTGGCAGACCTGGGCACTGGGAGCGGCGCGATCCTTTTGAGTTTCTTGTACTATTGCAAAGAGGCGAAGGGCGTGGGGGTCGATATTTCCAAAGAGGCGCTGGACACGGCGCGGGAAAATGGCGAGAGCCTGGAAATGAAGGATCGGGTGGAGTGGATCGAAGGCGACTACATCGATGCGCTGCCGGAAGGCGTTCTTTATGACGGCATTCTCACCAACCCGCCCTATATTCCCACGGCAGACATCGCCGGCTTGGCAGAGGAAGTGAAGCACGAGCCCATGCTTGCTCTGGATGGCGGCGAAGATGGCCTCATCTTTTACCGGCGGCTGGCGGAAAAGGCGGCGGCGCACCTCAAAGAGGGCGGCTTCCTGGCTATGGAGTTTGGCATCCACCAGTGGGAGGATATCCTGGCGCTGTTCAAGGAAACCGGTGAATTTGAAGATTTCGAAGTGATTACCGATTACGGCGGCATTGAGCGTGCGATTTATTGTAAAAAAGTAAGGAAATCAAATGACGGAAAAAGTACAAGTCAATGAAGTCTACTATAAGGAAAAGGTCCACGACCTGGGCCTGATTCTTCGAGAAGGCGGATTGGTGGCATTTCCGACAGAGACGGTGTATGGCCTTGGCGGAAACGCACTGGACGGCAGCGCGGCGAAGAAAATTTACGCCGCCAAAGGACGGCCGTCGGACAATCCGTTGATTGTGCATGTGGCAGCGCCGGAAGAGGTGGCGTGGTATGCGAAAGAAGTGACACCTCTGGCGAAGCGGCTGATGGAAACCTTCTGGCCCGGGCCTTTGACCATCGTATTTTCGAAGAAGGAAATCATTCCGCTGGAAACATCCGGCGGTCTTCCCACCATCGCTATCCGTTGCCCCCGAAGCGAAGCGACAAGGGCGCTGATCCGGGCAGCCGGCGTCCCCATCGCGGGACCTAGTGCGAATATTTCCACTAGACCTAGCCCCACCACGGCAGATGACGTGCTCCATGATATGGACGGCCGCATCGCAGCGGTGGTCGATGGCGGGCCTTGCCAGATCGGCCTGGAGTCCACCGTGGTGGGCATCGAGGGCGAGGAAATCGTGATTTATCGCCCCGGCGGTATCACGCTGGAAGACTTGCAGCAGGTAGCGCCTACCCGCATCGACAGCGCTCTCTCAAAAGAGGGGGAGAAGCCGAAGGCGCCGGGCATGAAGTACCGCCACTATGCCCCCTCGGCGCCGCTGACAGTGTTTACAGGAAATATAGAAAAAGTGGAGCAGGAAATCCTCTCCTTCGCGAGCAAGACCGACAAGACCTATGGCTTCTTCGTGAGCCGGGAAATCGCGGAGAAATTGCCACAGGAGCTTTCCATTTTCGTGTGGGGCGAAAGGGAAGACAAGGCGAGCCTGGCCCACAACCTTTTTACCGGACTTTTGTATTTCAATGCCCACCCGGTGGACCAGATCATCGGTGAAGGTACCGATGCCAAAGGTCTGGGCCTCGCCATCATGAACCGCCTCGCTAAAGCATCGGGGCAGCATGTGGTGGTGGAGCGGGTGGATGATTGAGGTTAGATGTTAGTAATCAGTGGTTAGTAATCTCAGTAGTCAGGACGCATTTGACATTATCCTCATGTAGCAGATTTACTGCTGTATGGAGGGGGCATCAAATGCGCCCCAATTACTAATTACTGACCACTGACCACTGACTATCGATCAGTAGTTATCATTACATTTACAGGAGGGACATCTCATGAAAGTTGCTATTGCCAGTGATCACGGCGGATTTGAATTGAAAGCTTCTTTGAAAGCCCGTTTGGACGAAGAAAAGATCGAGTACATTGACTGTGGCACCGACACCACCGAGTCCTGCGATTATCCGGACTATGCGGTGAAGGCTTGCCGCCTGGTGCAGAAGGGGGAAGCGGACTTTGCTATCCTGGTCTGCGGCACCGGCATCGGCATGTGCATCGCTGCCAATAAGATGAAGGGCATTCGCGCGGCTCTTTGCGCAGATACTTTCTCTGCCCATTTCACCAGAGCCCACAATGATGCTAACGTCATGACCCTGGGCGCCCGCGTGGTGGGGCCGGGTCTCGCTGAATTCATTATGGACGAATTCCTCCATACCCCATTCGAAGGCGGCCGCCATGCACGCCGCATCGGAAAGATTGCACAGATCGAAGAAGATGAACATCATGTTTGAAGAATTAAGAGAAGAAGCAAAGAAGGCTTTTGATGAGCTTTGTGAAGTGGCGCAGTTCCGCAAAGGCAGCCTCATCGTCATCGGGGGCTCTTCCAGCGAAATCCGCGGCGGCCACATCGGGAAAGACAGCTCCTACGAAGTGGGCACGGCGGTAGTGGAAGCGCTGTTGGAAGCGGCGAAGGAAAAAGAATTGCGTCTCGCCTTCCAGTGCTGTGAACATCTGAACCGCGCCCTCATCGTAGAAAGAGAAACGGCGGAGCACTTCGGCTACCAGGAAGTGACCGTAGTCCCCTGGCTCCACGCCGGCGGAGCCTTTTCCACTAATGCGTTCTACCATTTCCAGGACCCCGTGGCAGTGGAAGAAATCAAAGCCGACGGCGGCCTCGATATCGGTCTCACCATGATCGGCATGCATTTAAAGCGCGTAGCCGTGCCGGTTCGTTTGGAAAATAATCACATCGGAGAAGCTCTTGTGGTAGGCGCTAAGACCCGCCCGCCGCTCATCGGGGGAGAGAGGGCGCACTATAGTAGAGCGTAGTGACACCTCCGCTGGTGGGTACATGGTGGCATAGCTTCTAGCTTCTGGCTGCTAGCTGCTAGCCGGCTACTGCACCAACTTGCCGATAGCGCTATTCTCACGACTCGCGTAATTAGTGGTTGGCAAAATTTTTGCTACTTCCGTTCATCGCGGGACGCAATTTGAGTATCGGTGAGATGTGTCTCTAGCCGACTAGCAGCCAGTAGCTAGCAGCTGGGAGCTTCATCAACATGTATGCACTGGCGGAATCAGCACTACCGCCAGCGATGGCGGTAAAAATCACTTTACTTATCATCAAATTGTGCTATACTATCTTTGTTGATGCATTGCATTGGCGCGTTTAAG
>CAVHZP010000074.1:0-5619 GCA_963640485.1 bacterium
GGGCCCTCCCCCTTCCAGAGGAAGGGGGTAAGGTATAGGAACGGGCACGCTCTTCTGGGAAGAGGGCTTAAGAAGTGAAAAAACTGCGAGTCTGAGGAATCAGATTCGCAGTTTTTGAGATCGTATGACTTATTTTGCCAGCTTTGCAATGACGTCTTTGGTGACATCTACGCCGCCATCTACGACTGCGCCCTGTTCGAGGATGATGTCGAGGCCGAGGTCCTGACGTACCTGCTGGATAGCTTTTCTTACGTCATTGAAAATCGGCTGCATGGTGGAGCTTTCTTTCTGATTCAGTTCTTTCTGGATTTCGGTGAAAATCTGCTGTTTTTCCTGATCGGATTTGCCCTGGCTGCGGCTTTCGAAATTCTGCTGCGCTTTCTGTCCTGCGTTTCTCAGGTCCAGCTGTGCTTTCTGCATCTTCGGATGGGACTGAAGAGCAGCGTTGGTATCAACAAAGCCAATGCCTGCTGCTGCTACGGAAACCATAGAGCCAAGTGCAATCATACCAGCAGCCACTGCTGCTACTGCTTTATTCATTTTCATAATCATTTCCTCCTAAAAACGCCCCTTTGGGAGCTTCGGGTATAACCTAATTTTAAGCTAATGGTACTCTACTGTCAATGGGAAAAGTCATAAACAAATTTGTAAATGAGTTTTAGGGATAAGGGACATGGGATAAGGGATAAGGCGGGCTGGTGCTGCTCCCGCCAGTGCGTACATGGTTATGGCACGGCCAGGGGATTGAGTAGTCGGTAGTCGGTAGTCGGTGGTCAGTGGTCAGTGGTCAGTGGTCAGTAGTCAGGGCGCGTTTGGCTGCTCCCCCACTTCCGTAATCCGTTTACCGTATAACCGTTTACCGCCCCGCGTAGCGATAACGAGAGCTGCGACAACAAACTGCTATGTGGAGAGCATTTCACCGCTCCATTTCCTGTAAAAGCAAGCATACTCGCAACGGCCCAGTTCACGGCTACGATGAGGATGCAGCCAAACGCGCCATGACTACCGACCACCGACTACCGACTACTGATTACCAAAACGAAAAGAGCCGCGAGGTTGCGACTCTTTTCGTTCGTTTATTTCTTTTCCAAATGTTTCAGGCCTTTATCGGCAATGTCGTGGCGGTATTGCATGCCACGCCAGTGGATGTGGCTGACGCCTTTATAGGCTTTTGCCTTGGCTTCGGCGAGGGTGTCGGCTACGGCTACGACGTTCAGGACGCGGCCGCCGTTGACAACATAATTGCCATGTTTCTTGGCAGTGCCGGCGTGGAAGACGAGGCAGCCTTCGGCCTGGGCGTCTTCGATGCCGGTGATGACTTCGCCGGAGGAGTGAGAAGCGGGGTAGCCTTCGGAGGCGAGCACTACGTCTACGGCGCAGGCTTTTTTCCATTTCACTTCTTCATCGGTGAGCTTGCCCTGGGAGCAGTGAAGCATCACTTGCGCCAGGTCGCCGTCGAAGAGGGGCAGCACGGCTTCAGTTTCCGGGTCGCCGAAGCGGCAGTTGAATTCCACCACTTTCGGGCCTTCGTCGGTGATCATGAGGCCGGCATAGAGGCAGCCTTTGAATGGATAGCCTTCTTTTTTCATAGCCGCCATGATGGGACGAAGGATGCGCACATTCACTTCTTCGGTGATTTCTTTGGTCACTACCGGAGCGGAGGCGTAGGCACCCATGCCGCCGGTGTTCGGTCCTTTATCGAAGTCGAAGATGCGTTTGTGGTCCTGGGAGGAAATCATGGGCACTACGTTGGTGCCGTCGCAGAAGCAGAGGATGCTGGCTTCTTCGCCTTCCATGAATTCTTCAATGACTACGGACGCACCGGCGCCGCCGAAGGCGTGGCCTTCGAGCATGTCTTTCACAGTAGCGATGGCTTCTTCTTCATTCTGTGCAATGATGACGCCTTTGCCGGCAGCTAGGCCGTCGGCTTTAATGACGATAGGATAGGTGTCATTGTCTTTCAGGTAGGCAATGGCTTTATTTTCATCGTCAAAGACCTCGTAAGCCGCGGTGGGGATGTTGTATTTCTTCATCAAGGCTTTGGCAAATCCTTTGGAGCCTTCGATGCGGGCTGCCGCTTTTGACGGGCCAAAGAAAGCGAGGCCTTTTTTCTCAAATTCGTCGGCCAGGCCTTCGGTCAATACGGTTTCCGGGCCGGCTACGGTGAGGTCCACTTGCATGAGCCGCGCAAAGTCCAGGATGTCCTCATTTCCTTTGACGGGGATCAAGGTGGCTACGTCACGCATGCCTTCGCTGCCGGGAATCGCAAAGACTTCCGTCACAGACGGGCTTTGGGAGAGCCGCCACGCCAGGGCATGCTCTCTGCCGCCCGTACCAATTACTAATACTCTCATAGAAATTTCCTCTCTCAGCTATGACGGAAATGGCGATGACCGGTGAATACCATGGCAATGCCGTATTTGTTTGCCATGTCGATGGATTCCTGGTCACGGATGGAGCCGCCGGGCTGAATGACTGCGGTGATGCCTGCTTTGCCTGCAGCTTCGATGGTGTCGCCGAAGGGGAAGAATGCGTCGGAGCTCATAACGGAGCCTTTTGCCTTTTCACCGGCTTCTGCGATGGCGATGTCAGCGGAACCTACGCGGTTCATCTGGCCGGCGCCAACGCCCAAGGTGGTGTCCTTATTGGTAAGGACGATGGCATTGGATTTCACATGCTTTACAATGACCCAGGCAAATTCCAGGGCTTTCCATTCTTCTTCGGTAGGCGCTCTGTCGGTGACGACCTGGCAGTCAGCGCGGGTTTCGGTGCTGTTGTCCGGTGTCTGTACCAGAAGGCCGCCGGAAACCTTATGCACGCAAAGCTCTTCGTGGCTGAGCTGCGGTACTTCGATGAGGCGGATGTTCTTCTTGCTGCTCAGAACTTCCAGCGCTTCCACAGAGAATTTCGGAGCCATAACGACTTCGAAGAAAATCGGTTTCATTTCTTCGGCGGTGGCTTTGTCGCATTCGCGGTTCATTGCCACGATGCCGCCGAAGGCAGATTTGCTGTCAGCTGCAAAAGCTTTCTTGAAAGCGTCGAGAGCGCTATCTCCCAATGCGCAGCCGCAGGGGTTGGTGTGTTTGATGATGGCGCAAGCGGGCTGGTCTTTCCATTCGCTGGCAAGGTCCCATGCCGCTTCCATGTCCACGATGTTGTTGTAGGACAGTTCTTTGCCGTGGAGCTGTTTCGCATCGGCGATGCCACCTTTCACTTCCGGATCTTTGTAGAAAGCGGCTTTCTGGTGCGGGTTTTCGCCGTAGCGGAGGTCCTGTACTTTCACATAAGCCTGGCTGTATACGTCCGGCAGGCCTTCTTTGTTGCCATTCACTTCTTTGGTCATGTAGTCAGCGATAGCGCAGTCATAGAGGCCGGTGTGAAGGTACGCTTTTCTGGACAGGTCCAGACGGAAATCTTCGGTGAGCGTATCGGTCTTGATGCGTTCCAGAATGTCGCCATACTGCGCCGGGTCTACTACGATGGCTACATATTTGTAGTTCTTCGCTGCTGCGCGAACCATGGAAGGGCCGCCGATGTCGATATTTTCAATGGCTTCTTCACGGGTCACGTTCGGTTTCGCGATGGTTTCACGGAAAGGATAGAGGTTCACAGCCACCAGGTCGATGCCGGTGATGCCGTGTTCTTCCATGGCTTTCACGTGTTCCGGGTTGTCACGGATAGCAAGGATGCCGCCGTGAATTTTCGGATGCAAAGTCTTCACGCGGCCGTCCATCATTTCCGGGAAGCCGGTGACTTCGGAAACAGATTTCACCGGGATGCCGGCGTCAGCGATGGCTTTCATGGTGCCGCCGGTGGAAATAATTTCCACGCCCAGCTCGTGAAGTCCTTTTGCAAATTCTACAATCCCTGTCTTATCAGATACGCTGATCAGGGCTCTTTTTACTGCCATTTTGACTCCTCCTTTATACTTTTCCGTGCATGCCTGCCACGTGATGGCCTTCCAGAGAAAGGGCATCGGCGCAGTAAGCCGCTACAGCGCGCACGTAGGCGGGATGTTCCTGCTCTAAGATACGCGCGGATAATGTGTCTTCTGTGTCATCGTCGTAGACCGGCACAGCCACCTGGGTGATGATGGGGCCGTCGTCCAGGCCGGTTCCTACGAAATGAACGGTGCAGCCTGCCACTTTCACGCCGGCTTCGATGGCCTGGCGCTGAGCGTGAAGGCCGCGGAAGCTGGGAAGCAGGGCAGGATGGATATTGATAATCTGGTTCGGGAAGGCGTGGATTAAATCTTCGCCGCAGATTCTCATGTAGCCGGCGAGGCAGATGAGATCGGGTGTATAGGATTTCGCTGCTTCTAAGATGGCTGCATTGAACGCTTCTTTGCTGTCGAAGGCTTTGCGTTCCAGTACCGTAGCAGGCACATCCCAGCGCTTCGCTCTTTCCAGAACCTGGGCATCGCCATGGTCACAGATGACGCCGACCACAGTGCCATTGACAGTGCCATTCATGGTGGCTTCGTGGATGGCCTCGGCATTGGAGCCGCGGCCCGATGCGAATACGAGGATTCTTTTCTTATTCTTCATGGAAAAGACCGCCTGTCACGATGACATCTTTATTTCCTTCGGTGATTTCGCCCACTTCATAGACCGCTTCGCCGATGGACGCCAGGATTTCCTTCGCCTTTTCTGCTTCTTCGCGGCTCATGATGAGGAGCATGCCCAGGCCGCAGTTGTAGGTGCGATACATTTCATGAGCTTCTACGCCACCCTGTTTCTGCAGGAACGGGAAAACCGGAAGCATGGGCCATTTGTCAGCGTCCAGCACAGCGCGGGTGCCTTCAGGAAGGACGCGGGGAATGTTGTCATAGAAACCGCCGCCGGTAATGTGTACCATGCCATTCACCTTCGCGCCTTTGAGAACCGGAAGAACCGGCTTCGGATAGAGGCGAGTCGGGGTAAGGAGCACTTCGCCCAGTGGCTTGTCGAAACCTTCGTAGGTCTCTTTCAGGGACAGTTCATTGTCTTTGATGATGCGGCGCACCAGGGAATAGCCATTGGAGTGAACGCCGGTGGACGGGAGACCCAGGATCACATCGCCTACGGAAATATCTTCGCCGGTGATGATGTCTTTGCGGTCTACGATGCCTACCGCGAAGCCGGCTACGTCATAGTCGCCTTTGGCATAGAAGCCGGCCATCTCTGCGGTTTCGCCGCCCAGAAGTGCGCAGCCGGACTCGATGCAGGCATTGGCTACGCCTTTTACGATTTCTGCCATCAGTTCCGGTTCCAGTTTGCCGGTAGCGATGTAGTCCAGGAAGAAGAGCGGACGGGCGCCCTGCACGAGGACGTCATTGACGCTCATGGCTACGCAGTCCTGGCCGATGGTGTCATGGATGCCCATTTCAATGGCCAGGCGCAGTTTCGTGCCTACGCCGTCGGTGCCGGATACGAGGACCGGGTCGTCGGATAATTCATCTTTCAAGCGGAAGAGTCCGCCAAAACCGCCAAGGTCTCCCATGACGCCTCTGGTGTATGTAGCCTGTACGGATTTCTTAATCAGTTCTACTTCTCTTTCGCCGGCGTCGATGTCCACGCCTGCTTCCGCATAGGTCAAGCCTTTTTTCTTTTCAGCCATAATGACTCCTTATATAAATGT
>CAVHZP010000074.1:5909-8521 GCA_963640485.1 bacterium
TAGCCCTAAAAATTTTTAATTTTCATCTTCCATGCTGCCTAAGCCGTCATGGGGTACCTTTTCCGGGTACTGACCGTCGAAGCAGGCGAAGCACATGTCTTCGGATTTGATGCAGGAAATCGATTCGGCGAGGCCTTCCTGAGACAGGTAGTGAAGGGCGTCAGCGCCGATCATCCGGCAGATTTCCTCGGTGGTATATTTCGCTGCGATGAGCTGCTTTCTTTCTGCCGTATCAATGCCGAAGAAGCAGGGATACTTAACAGGCGGCGAGCTGATGCAGAGTTTGATTTCTTTAGCGCCGGCGTTGCGGAGCAGGTTGATGATGATACCACTGGTGGTGCCGCGAACGATGGAGTCATCGATGAGGACGATGCGCTTGCCTGCCACGTTCATGCGGATCGGATTCAGCTTCATGCGCACGGCCCGTTCACGTTTCTTCTGTCCCGGCTGGATGAAGGTGCGTCCCATGTATTTATTTTTCAAAAGTCCTTCTACGAAGGGGATGCCGGAGGCCTGGGCATAGCCGAGGGCTGCCACGTTGCCGGAGTCCGGTACGCTCATGACCACATCGCCGTCGAACTGGCATTCTTCCCACAGCTTTTTGCCCATGTTCAGGCGCGCCTGGTAAATGTCCTGGCCATTCATGATGGAGTCCGGGCGGGCGAAATAGATGTATTCGAAGGAGCAGATGCCGTGCTTGTGGGAGTCCACCGGGCAGTACATGGTGGAACGAACGCCATTGTCATCGATGGAAACGATTTCGCCGGGAAGAATATCTCTGACGAATTCGGCATCAATGGCATCAAGCGCCGGGGTTTCAGAAGCCAGCACCCAGCCGGTTTCCGTCTTACCAAGAACCAGCGGGCGATAACCGAAGGGATCGCGGCAGCCATAGAGAGCATTGTTCGTGCAAGCTACGATAGCGTAAGCGCCGTGGATTTCGTCCATCAGTTCTTTGAACTTTTCTTCTTCCGTAGCGCGGCGGCTTCTTGCCAGCAACTTGATGATGACTTCGGTATCCATGGAGGTGGAGAAGGTGGAGCCTTCCAGGAGGAGCCGGCGGCGAAGGGTCAGGGTATTGACCAGGTTACCATTGTGCGCCAATGCCATGGGACCGTCGATGCTGTCTGCCTGCAGCGGCTGCACGTTGGCGGGAATGGAGGAACCGGTGGTGGAATAACGCACATGGCCGATGCCGATGTGGCCTTCCTTTTCCGGCAGATTGCGGAATACTTCGGTTACAAGGCCCATGCCGCGGAAGGTTTCCATCACCTTGCCGTCGGTGGCAGTGATGCCGGCACTTTCCTGGCCGCGGTGCTGCAACGCAAAGATGCCGTAGTACACTTCATGCACTGCCGACAGTTCGCGGTCAAAAATGCCAAAGACACCACATTCTTCATGGGGCTTGTCATCATAGACATCCATACTTTTGTACATTCGGGAATTCTCCTGACTGTTAAATACATTGCAGGTTCCAGGTTCCCTTGAAATTTTATTTCAAAATTCGCGGCGCTTTTTATTTACGCGCCACACCACAACTGGAACCTCGAACCTTTGAATCGCTCAAGAAATCTGATTTCAAACTTAGAACTTTTCACCGGTAAGAAGTTCATACGCTTCTTTGTAAATGCCGATGGTCTTGTCGGTGATTTCCTGGGGTACGGAATCTCCCGGATGAGCGGTGAGGTAGTCTCTGAGGAACTGTTTGTCGAAGGACGGCTGGCCGTGGCCTGCTTCGTAGCCCTTTGCCGGCCAGAAGCGGGAGTTATCCGGAGTCAGCATTTCGTCGCCGAGGATAATATTTCCTTCGGCATCGAGGCCGAATTCAAACTTGGTGTCAGCGATGATGATGCCTCTTTCGAGAGCGTAGTCAGCGCATTTGATGTAGAGTTTCAGAGTCAGTTCGGAGAGTTTTTCCATGTATTCCTGGCCTTTGCCCGGGAAATATTTGTTGACCCATTCCACGCCTTCTTCCATGGAAATGTTCTGGTCGTGTTCGCCCAGCGGTGCTTTGGTGGATGGAGTGAAAATCGGCTGCGGGAGCTTCTGGCATTCTTTCAGACCTTCCGGCAGCTGGATGCCGCACACTTTGCCGTCTTTCTGGTAGCCTTCCCAGCCGGAACCGGTGATGTAGCCGCGAACGATGCATTCTACCGGAATCATTTCCAGCTTCTGGGTCTTCATAGCACGGCCTTCAAATTCTTCAGTCTGGAAGAATTCCGGCATATCTTTGGTGTCGATGGAAATCATGTGGTTCGGCACGATGTCCTTTGTCAGGTCGAACCAGAACTTGGACATGCGGTTCAATACAGCGCCTTTTTCCGGGATCGGATCCGTGAGGATTTTATCAAAAGCGGAAATACGATCGGTGCAGACCATAACGAGGCTGTCGCCCAAATCATAGAGTTCACGCACTTTGCCGGATTTAAAAGGTTTGTATTCTTTCATTTTTTCTCTCTCCTTGTATTTTTCTCAAATAAAAACGTTTGTGGTTTAGTAATCAGGAATTAGTAGTCAGTGATCAGGACGCGTTTGACGGCCAGCCCATTCGCGGTGATGCCGCTATCGATTTAGTAATCGGTAGTCGGTGGTCGGTAGTCAGGGCGCGGTTG
>CAVHZP010000075.1:0-8475 GCA_963640485.1 bacterium
GTAGAACTATGCCGGACTTTTCTGGACGACAAGCAGTAGCACGAAGTTTAAGTGTATCTCAACACTATGAACCGCGAAATGTGCTGGCGCCGATTCCACCACTTCCTCATAGAATCCTTCAAGGCCCAGCCGGGCCTTTTTGTAGTGGCTGAATGAGACTTAGGGATAAGGTGCGTGCGAAGCAAAGAGCAGGCATCATCCGGTCCTACGGCCACCTTCTTCAGCGAAGAAGGCAAGACGCGCACTCCCTCTTCTCTGGAGGGGAGCGGTCGGGCGGGTGATGGAGCCTGGAAGCGAGTTAGATTTCTTGTTGGTAAGGAGAACCGACCTGTTTTGGGGCTTGTACATAAAAAATATGACAATTTCATGCTTAAATAAATAGATTTTTTTAGAATATATCCCGTAGATGTGTTATTATGATCTAAAGTGATGGGGGTGTGTTAAATGATCATAATAAAAAATTTGGCATGGGATACAACCTCTTTCGTGCGCCCATTTATTCGGGGGGGTAAACCCTTCTTTAGGATGGGCGTTGACAATAGCAAAACTTTTAACGTGCGTACAGGTGCAGTGGCTTTATTTTTAAGGTGAGCCGCTGCTTTTTTTATTGGCTGAAGGTGTTTTATGAAAACTCGCGTCACTTGGAATTTGTATTCAGCGGTGTTGTTGCTGAATGCCTATGTAACTATCAAACGGAATAGCAAGAAAAGAAATCAGGTCATTTTGAAGCTTTCGCAATTTTTGCGTGGGCAGATTGATAAGAAAAAAGAAATCGCCTCGGATGCTTATGCCAGCACGGTAGATATCAATCAGAAGCTTGGGAAATTGGAATGTCTCATGACCGATGGAGAGAGAGGACTTCCGGGTGTGGTGCTCCCTTGCATGATGCAGGCGGTGGATTTGTATAGAAATGACCACGAGCTCTACCTTCTGTACAAAAAAGCAGCGAAGAAAAAGATGACGCTGTCGCAATTCAAGAAGTATCTGGAGAAAAAGGAAAAGAAGAAAGAAGCAGTATTGCAGGAGTCGGTGGTAGTAGAAGCGAAGCCAGTAAAGGAAATCTCCGCAGAGCCGGAGGTCGATGCAGAGGCTATCGTAGAAAAGAAAACCGCGCCTATTGCGATGGCTGAGGCTGCGTCTGTTTTAGATGTAAGAATCATAACTTCTGTAGAAGCAACGGAGTCGGAAGTGGATGTAAAGGAAGCCTTAGGATTCGTTGATTTACTTCCTCTGGATGCATCTGTACAAGAGTTGCAGCTTTCTTCGCGGTTGGAAAATGTGCTTTGTAGAAATGGGATTTTTACGATTGGGGATATGCTCAATTATCCAGAAAATCGATGGATGGATATATCGGGGATGGGGCAGAAAACGTTTGGGGAATTGGCTGCCGTTTTGAGAAGATATAAAACTGTGAAGTTGGTGGAAAGCCCAGATCCAGTAATCGATAAAACAGCTTACCAAAAGGTGTTGGACATGAACGGAGAGTCCTTGCCGTTGCGCGATTCGGTAGAAATTCTTCCTGTCTCTAATCGATTGAAGAATACAATGCTAAAAAATGGAATACGCACCATCGATGATATGTTGAATTACCCTTCTGAGAAGTGGGAACAACTGTATGGAATGGGAAAAGGAACTTTGGCGGAATTGGATGAGTTCTTTAGACTGCATCAGAAAATTGTTCCTGTCATAGGAAATAGCGGAGATGTACCGAATTTACAGATTTCCTATGATACTCCTCTTTGGAAATTGGATTTTGGCAGAAAAAACAATGTAGTGCTGCAAAAGGCTGGTTTCCAAAACTTACGAGATGTCCTTCGGTACCCAACAGAAAAATGGTATAGCTTGCCTGGTATAAGCGTTTCTTGGATTGAAAACTTGCTGAATAGGATAGAAATTTATCGACAGATGGCGAGAGCTACAGTCACAAAGAAGCGAGAAATGGAAGCTAAAGGCGTATCTGCAGAAGAATTAGCGTTGGAGGCAAAGAGTATTGCAGCTTTTGCTGATATGATTGGCTTGCCTTACGAGAATATGATGGAGATTCTTCATGAAGCCAAGGTGGAGGATGAATCCGTTGCAGAAAAACTCTGGAAACAAGAGAATGTACAGGCAGCTATTAAAGCTTGGATTTTGAGATTCTTGAAAAATTGTAAATATGAAGGTGCGGCTACTTGTGAGATTAGTGCAAAATTTCCTGAAGTGGTGTATGACGAAGTGGTTTTTGCGGAATTGCTGAGTAACTTGCAGGGAAATAATCAAATTCGAAAGATTGATGACATGATTTTTTGCGTCTATCCATCTTTGGTAGAATATTTATCCACTACCAATGAGAAAACGAGAAAAATAATAGAGGCTCGTCTGGAAGGGAAATCTTTGGAAGTCGTGGCACAGATACTTGGAGTTACCAGAGAGCGTGTTCGACAGATACAGAAAAAGTTTTTTGAAAAAATGCCGCTGATAGAAGAGGGCTATTGGCTTTCTGTACAGAAGAAATATGAAAAACTGACAAAAGAGGATTTTGGATTTGTATTTCAGCTGCCTTCTAAGATAGTGACACTTTTGCAATTATGGGGCGGTGGATTTGCAACTATTAGATCAGGATCGAAAGAGAGCCGTATCCATGCTTTGTATGAAGTTATGAATGACCCGGAAACCGACGAAGCGACTTATAAAAGAGTGCAAATGCGGTTGAGGGAAATCAATCCTCACTTTAGCATTGGTGGAAAACAAATTCCTGTTCAAAGAGATGCGCTGATGCGATTTGCCATTAAGACTTATTGCCAAGAGCAGAGAACGATTACAGAATTAAAAGATTTCTATGATAACCTGCGGAAGGAGATAGGGGGAGAAGCTACCGACCCGTCTTTTGATATTGATGTGAGATATCTGGAACATTATTTTGATTCTATGAATGTGCTGACTGGCGGGCGGAAACGACTGCGGTACTATGATATCTTGACCAATGACTATGGCGAATTATTGGACGAATTGGATTTTGGTTCTTATTCCAATGTGACGATGTCGGCCACTAAATTTTTCCAGGATTATCCAGAGCTTATGGAGCGATATGATATCCGGAGTGGCAATGAATTACATAATCTCCTCAAAAAATTGTGGGAGCATGGTCATTACAATGACTATGTAGATGATGATCATAAGCTCACTTTCGAAAAAATGCCGATGCTTACTTTTGGCACGGCAGACCGGGCGCAGCAGATCGTGCAGCTGCTTCGGGAAAACAACCCGATTTCCTATATGGATTTTGCGAAATTGATTGAGACCGAATTTGGCGTATCCCAGCAGACTGCTATGGCAAATTGGATAGAGCCTGTAGATGAATACTTGGTAAATGGGATGTATGCGATGCCGGAGTCTTCGTTGCCGCGTGGCCATCTTGAGCGTCTAATGGCGCGCTTGTCGGAAGATTATTATCTGACAGCAGAAATTAGAAACGCTTATGTAGAAGAGTATCCGGAAGTCAATCCATGGGATATCGGCATAGCGGCCATGTATCAGATAGGGTTTATCTCTCATGGGAAATATGCTGTGAGAAATACTTACAAAAGTGCATCTGATTTCTTTGAACAGATTTTTGACGAATCTGTAGTTGATGTGCGGGATAAATCTGAATACTCTCTATCATCGTCTTATTCGTTGCTACGCCAGAAGCTGCAGGAGGAATATCGCATTGTTGAAGTAGAGCCACAGGTGTTTTACAACATTCGATATTTGAATGAGTTAGGGATCACCAAAGCGGGAATCTTAGCTTTCTGTAAAGAGGTTTACGACTTTGTAAGCGATGGGAAGTGCTTCACAATCCATTCATTGAAACGAAGAGGATTTACACTTCCTTGGGCCGAGGGAGATTGGACGGATTGGTTCTACGCGGCGTTGCTGTCATCGGATAAGGAACATTTCAATAGCCAAAGACTGGGCTCCATGAAACTTCTTCGGCGGCGAAAAATGGAAAGAAAATTGAGCCTGGCTGATTTATTGGAAGAAATAACTGACGAAGCCTCTTATATGCTGACGCCGGAAGAAATTTGCCAGATGCTGAAGTTCCGGTATGGCTTAGAGGTGGCACGTTCTAAGATCAGAGAAATCGCAGAGAGCGATGATCTATTTGCAGATCGAATTTTGTATTAAATGTTAGGAAGAAAATGAGAATTGCTGTAATTGATGCAGACTTGATTGGGAGAAAGAAACATAGATTTCCCAATTTGGTTTGCGAAAAGATTTCCGGCTATTACAAGTCGGTAGTTAAACTAAAGCCGGAAGATGTGGTGCTGAAAACCGACTACGAAAACCTGGAAGAGTTTGACCGGGTATTTATTGCGAAGGTTTTCACGGACACGCCGGTGCCGGACTGGCTTCATCATGTGACGCAGCCCAAGGAGCTTTTGGTGCGAGTGGGGCGGCCGGATGCCGGCGCGCTCCCGGTGGATGAGTGGCTGGACAAAACTGTGGGATATAGAGTGAATGGAAAGACACCTGTCAACGTAGGCGGCACAGGTTTCTTTTTTGATCGCGCTCCCAATTTGCCCGACGTGATCGAGCACTGCATGCCGGATTACCATTTGTATGATGAATGGGTGTCCGGCAAGGTAAGGCAGGCGAGAGAAGAGGCAGAGAAGGCGGGCGTCGCTTTCAATGAAAAGAATTTCCTGGTGCAGTTCAAGGAGTATCAGGAGTATAGCATCGGGTATCTGACCCGCGGGTGTTTCCGCCATTGCGGTTTCTGTGTGAATCAAAAATATAATAGAGTATTCCGTCATAGCCATTTGACGGAATTTTTAGATCACAACCGAAAAAAGATCTGTCTCTTGGATGACAATTTCTTTGGCTACCGGCATTGGCAGCCACTTCTGGGAGAATTGGTGGCCACCGGCAAGCGGTTCAAGTTCAAGCAAGGCATGGATGAAAGACTGCTGACTCCGGAGATTGCGAAAGCGCTTTTCACTTCCAATTACGATGGGGATTTCACGTTCGCCTTTGATAATATCAAAGATTATGACCTCATTCATTCCAAGCTGGAAATTATGAAACCTTACAAAAAGGGGAAGAGCGTGAAGTTCTATGTGCTGGTGGGCTTTGAGTCTACAGACTGGAAGGATATTCGGGATACATTCCTGCGGATAGAACTTTTGATGCAATACCAGTGCTTGCCGTATATCATGCGGTATCAGAATAAGAATGAAGCGCCGTGGAAATTGTCACCGCTTCACTCGATGTATGTGGCACTGGCTCGTTGGTGCAATCAGCCGAATATGTTCAAGAAAAAGACGTTCCGGGAATTTTGCGAGGCCAATCAGGCGCTCAAGAAGACGCCGGGCTATTGCTCCAGCATGCAGGCGCTGAAGGATTTTGAAATGCGGCACCCCACGCTGGCAGATGAATTTTTCGATTTGAGGTATTCCGACTACGCAGATTGAAGGAGTGGGTGGGATGAACTTTTTTGATGAGTGGGCAGGCAGCTTGGAAAATACGAAGTACATGTATGCGTTCCTGGCGGAAAAGGACTACGTCAATGTGATTTTAGAGAAGGGGCTCCCGCAGGAGGTGGAGAAGGCTTGCTGCGTCTTACGAAAAATCCCGCTGGAAAGATTTATTGATTGTGTCTGTCGCTTGTATCCAAAAAAGAGTTTCGACAAATCGGAGGTTCCCATTTTCAGCGATTTTGAAAATGGGGCGATTCGGACGCCGGAGTTGCTGGAGTTTACGCCGAAAGGAATGGCTTTCGATGCGTTGGGATATCAGCTGATGCAGTGTCACTCTCAGGTGGCGCAGAAAAAATATGGCGAGAACCAGGGGAAGCTGGCGGCTATGCTCGGCGTGGCGCATGTGGGAGAGGAGAAACCACGGATTGTCACGGTGACGGCTTTGGGGAAATATTTAAATTCCCTATCTGATGCAGAAAAGAAACCGATATGGCAGCGGATGATCCTTCGAAATGCGTACTTGCAATTTCTCATCAGGGAAGCGGCGAAGGGGCCGATGAAGTATGGGGATACGGTACCGTCCCTGGCGCCGTCCAATGTGATCCGGAGACGGGGCAATGTACATACATTGGTGGATTTGGCACTCAAAGGAAGTAAGAAAGAGTACATTTTGCAAAATATAGATTGGAAGGTGTAGCTATGGGACTTCGCGATTTGGATTTGAAATCTTGCTATGAAACCGGGGAAAATTCGGAAACCCTTTTGAATGAATTTTATATTCCTGTACTGGAGCAAACGAAGCGATACTATCGCATCGCCGGCTTCTTTAGCTCCTCGGCACTGGCGGTGGCGGCGAAAGGCATCGAAGCGCTGCTTCATAATCACGGGCACATGTACCTTCTCGTTTCGCCGGAGCTTTCGGAGAAGGATTTTGAAATCATCAGCAAGCATCATTGCATACCGGAAGAAGCGGATCTATTTCAGAATTTGGATTTCTCTCTGGGGACGAATGACAATCTGAAACTGTTGGCGTACTTGTTGGATAGTGGATTTCTGGATATCAAAATCGTTGTAGGCAATGCATCGGCCAATAGCTTATTTCATCAGAAAATCGGCATCATGCAAGATGAAAATGGAGACATTGTTTCCTTCTCCGGTTCTATCAATGAAACGGCGCAGGCGTGGCTGAACAATATCGAAGAGTTCAAGGTTTTCCAGTCCTGGGAACCGGGGCACATGGTATTTATCGAGTCGGACAAGAGAAAATTTGAAGGCTACTGGAATAACCAGCGTCCCCAGGCTACGGTGTACGATGTGCCGGAAGCGATTCGGGAGAAAATCATTCAAATCAAACCGCGGGACGTGAATGACCTGGCCATCATGAAGCGGTATGTGAAGAAGGAAGAAAAGAATGCGCTGAGCCTCTTCCCGCACCAGTTGAAAGCCATAGAAAAGTGGAAGGCCAATCATTTCTCCCTCATGATGGAAATGGCTACGGGCACCGGCAAAACCCGCACCGCCATTGGTTGCGTTTATGAAAAGCTAAAGAAGAAAGAGCATTTCCTCACCATCGTAGCGACGCCGCAAAATACCCTGTCGCGGCAGTGGAAAGCGGATATAGAGAAATTGGGGATTTCCTTTGATCTGGATATCATTGCCGATGGCACCAATCCCAAATGGAAAAAGGAAATGAAGCTCATGCTTCTGGAGCATAACGACTATGATAATATGATCGTTTACACCACCCATGATACCGCATCGTCGGCTGCTTTCATGGAGATGATTCAAAAGTACAAAGGCGATTTGAAAATCCTGTTTATTTGCGATGAAGTTCATGGGATTGGTTCGGAAAAGCAGCGAAACGCGTTGCTGGAGGCCTATGACTATCGCATCGGCCTTTCGGCTACGCCAGAGAGACTTTTTGATGAGGAAGGTACGCAGCTGATTAGAGAGTATTTCGGAAATGAATCTTTTGAATTTACCATCTTTGATGCCCTTCACACCATCAATCCGGTGACTGGAAAGCCATTCCTGAATCCCTATACCTACCACCCGCGGTTCATTCATTTGACCGATGAGGAAAGCAAGCAATGCGCTAAATTGAACCGGGCGATTTTTTGGGCAAACCAGGAATTGATGAAGCTCAAGAAGAAGCATTTGCCTTATATGAAAGTACAGAATGATCTGGAAAATTTGTACATGAAGCGGGCGGATTTGGCAAAGAACGCAGAGGAAAAGATGTCGGCTTTGAGCGAGCTTTTAGAGGAAATGAATCCCGATACCATACGGGATACCATCATTTTCACCTCGGATAAGCAGATGGAGCCATTTATGGAAATGCTTTCTGCCAAGAAAATCACGAGAGCTAAAATCACAGAAGAGATTTCCGCCATCAAGACGAGTAAGGAAACCGGCTTGACGGAGCGGCAGCAGATTCTGGATGGCTTTGCCAAGAGAAGTTTGCAGGTGATTCTGGGTATCAAGTGCCTTGACGAAGGCATCGATGTCACCACGGCGCGGGTAGCCATTTTGATGGCCAGCAGCACCAATCCCAGGGAGTATATCCAGCGGGTAGGCCGTGTCATTCGTCCGGCGGCGGGGAAAGAAGTATCGGAAATTTATGATTTCATTGTCCTCGATGACCAGGAGCAGCCGCTTCTTAAAAATGCGGAGAAGCGGGCAGCCTTGATCGCGGGAAATGCACAGAATTACGAAGAGGTTCATGCATTATTTATGGAGAAAGGTGTGGATTTGAATGAGTATCAGCAAGCGCGTGGAGAATAAAGTCAACCAGCTGAAAGAAAATAGAGCGACAAAAGATTTAATGCTTGAAATCTTGAAAGCTGAAAGCAATGGCGAGGTCAATGGCCTCAGCGCCCAGGCGGCGAAAACAAAATACATCAAATTTATCGATCAGTATTTAGGAAAACACTGATTAAATCGCTGTTCATCTGACTTTCTGGCCCGATGGCGCAATACTTCGTCGGGATTTCCAGTCAAGTCCATATTAGTGTGTAAATTAATTTTTCTCTTAGAA
>CAVHZP010000076.1:0-7520 GCA_963640485.1 bacterium
TGCACCATTGGGCTGGTCAGAAATTCAGATGGCGATTTAATCAGTGTTTCCCTGGCGGGAGATGGAAAAAGTCTCACCGAAAGCCAAATGCGCCCTGACTACTGACCACTGATTACTAATTACAAAACCGATAGCGCCCTTTACATCCCCTTGACAAAGTAGACGCAAAATGTACGGATTTCTATCTTTCCTTTTTACATCCATCCTTTAGACTAAGTGCATACCCGAGAGGAAAACAAAAAGAATTAAAGTCTCTAAGGAGGACGAAAATGAATCTTAAAAAATGGATGGCACTGACCCTTTCTTCGGCAGCATTGGTAGCAGCAGCAGGTTGCGGCGGCGGAGACAGCCAGCCGGCTAAGAGCGCAGCTTCCGGCGCTAAGGTAACCGGCCAGGTAACAGCATCCGGCTCTTCTGCACTGCTTCCTTTGATCAAAGACGCAGCCGCTAAGTTCAAGAGCAAGAACCCGGAAGTTTCCCTGACTCTGAATGCCGGCGGTTCCGGTACCGGTCTGAAACAGGTCGCTGAAGGATCTGTAAACATCGGTAACTCCGATGTACCGGCAGAAAAGAAGCTGCCCGCTGAAAAAGCAAAGGGACTGGTAGACCACAAGGTCTGCACCATGACCGTAGCCACCATTATCAATAAAGACATCGCCAGCCAGGTGAAGAGCCTTACCGCTGCTCAGCTGCAGGATGTATTCACCGCGAAAGTGACCAACTGGAAAGATGTTGGCGGTCCGGATGAACCGATCGTTCTCGTGACCCGCCCGACCACTTCCGGCACCCGCGCTCTCTTCACGGAACTGGCTCTTGCCGGCAAGGAAGAAGCTTCCAACAAATCTCTGGAAACCGATGATAGCGGCACACTGATTCAGAGCGTTGCTCAGACCAAAGGCGCTATCGGCTATGTAGCTCTTCCATACCTGGTCAATAACAAAGACGTAGCTGCTCTGGCTATCGACGGCGTAGAACCGACTCTGGAAAACACCTACAACGGCAAATACAAAGTCTGGGGCTATGAACACATGTACACCAAGGGCGAACCCACCGGCGCTGTAAAAGCGTTCCTGGACTACATCCTCTCTGATGAATACGGCGTAGAAATCGAGAAACAGGGCTACGGCGTTTCCGCAAAGATGAAACAGTAAGATAAGGTTACCTGCTCAGGGTTCGGGGTTCGAGAGGCGGTGCGCTGCACGTTCCTCAGTGTAACCTCCTTCCTCAGGAAGGAGGGGGACCGCGTCAGCGGTGGAGGTTGGCAGGCGTACTTGCTTCCTCAACCAACCCCCGCCCTTCGGGCCCTCCCCCTTCCGGAGGAAGGGGGTAGAGAAAAAATATAATCACAATAGAGTGAAATGGAACGGGAAAAGTGGCTGTCTTTGATGGCTACCTTTCCCTTTTCTATAAACTATAAAGAGAACAAAGGGGAGACATAAGGAGAACCATGGTTCCACTATTTGAAAAAGGAGTCACTATGGACGGCAGTATGCGCCAACAGCACATGGTGAGACGGGAATATTTCGGCAAAGGGCTTGCCACGGTGTGCGGCGGATTTCTTGTACTACTTACGATTGCCATCGGCGCCTTTCTTTTGGCGAAGGGCATGCTTTCTTTCACCACATTCGATCATTCCATCGGTGAATTTTTATTTTCTTCCGCATGGAAACCGAGCGATACAGAAGAAGGGGGCGGCCAGATTGGCGCAGCCATTTACATCTGGGGTTCTATCCTCACTTGCTCGGTGGCGCTTCTGATTGCGGTGCCATTCAGCTTGTCTACGGCGATTTTCATGACTCAGATTTCTCCGAAAATCGGCGAGAAGCTGATTCGTCCGGCAGTAGAAATCTTCGTCGGCATTCCGTCGGTTGTTTACGGCTGGGTCGGCCTGGTGGTGCTGGTGCCATTGATTCAGAAGGTTTTTGACCGGTCTCATGGCCAGTCGGTGCTGGCAGCGGCGATCGTGCTGTCTGTTATGATTTATCCCACCATCACTTCGGTGTCTGCTGATGCGATTCGCAGTGTCAATAAGAAATACATCGAAGGCGCGTATGGCCTGGGCTCCACCCGTTGGCAGATGATTTACAAAGTGCTTCTTCCGGCGGCGACTTCGGGGATTCTGACTGCTATCGTCCTGGGCCTTGCAAGAGCTTTTGGCGAAGCCCTGGCGGTTTCCATGGTCATCGGCAAGATGCGCGCATTCCCGGGAAGCCTCCTGGATCCGACGAACAACCTGACCTCCGCCATTGCGTCCGATATGGGCGGGGCCATGGACGGCGGCGAATTCAATGCAGCTCTGTGGTCTATGGCACTCCTGCTTTTCATTGTTTCCTTACTCTTTATCCTTGTGATTCATATGATCGCTGCTAGAAAGGAGAAATTGGCATGAACGAAAATCATTCCCTTTCGGCAGAGGAGCTCCGCACAGTCAGCGGCTCTCTGAAACGGGCGCACATGTCCAACAATCTGGCCACCGCGGTTTTCTATGTGGTGTCCGGGGCATTCGTCCTTCTTCTCATCGCCTTCACCATGTACGTGGTCTGGGGCGGCATCCGCGCTTTCAAGCCGGAAATCTTCGCTTTCGATGCCAATGGTATCGGCAATCAGTTCTTTAATACGGTTTACCTGGTATTTCTTTCCCTTTTGATTTCTGTGCCCATCGGCATTTTCGCCGGTGTCTACATGGCGGAATATGCGCCGGAGGGCCGCGTCATCAATGCCCTGCGCATCGCCATCGAAACATTGTCTTCTCTTCCTTCCATCGTAGTCGGCCTCTTCGGCTACCTGGTCTTCATCATCATGGTGGGATCTCAGTGGAATCTGTTCGCCGGCGCGCTGGCAGTCTCTGTGCTGTCGCTGCCGCTGATCACCGCTACCACCTATGACGCGCTGAAAGCATTGCCCCACGGCTTCAAGGAAGGAAGCCTGGCGCTGGGCGCGACACACTTTGAAACCATTTGGAAGGTCATGCTTCCGGCAGCCATCGGCCCCATCGTGACGGGCATCATCCTGGCCGCCGGCCGCGGCTTCGGCGAAGCAGCAGCGCTGCTCTACACCGCCGGCATGAGCACCGACATCAGCTGGCAGGTGTGGGATATTTCCTCCCCGGTATGCCCGCTGAATCCATTCCGCCCCGGCGAGACCTTGTCTCTGCAGGTATGGGCCGCCCGCACAGAAGGCGTCGGCGGCTCGGCGCAGGATGTAGCTGCGGCAGCATCTGCGGTCCTCATGATCATGGTACTTACATTCAGCATCGGCGCGAGACTCATCAGCCACTATATTTCTAAGAGAACAGAAGGAGAACAGGCATAATGTACTATAACGATAATTCTTTGGCTGCAGCGAACCCCGCATCGGCACCGGCCATTTCGGTCTATAACAATATCAGCTTCGATTGTAAAAACGTGGATCTGTATTACGGCGCGTTCCAGGCGCTGAAGAAGATCAATCTGCGCATCGAAAAGAACCAGATCACCGCTCTTATCGGACCTTCGGGCTGCGGGAAATCCACATTCCTCCGTTCCCTGAACCGTATGAACGATCTGATTCCCAGCTGCCGCGTGGAAGGGGAAATCCTCCTCTCCGGCGTGGATGCGTACAAAGAAATCGACCCCATCGTCCTGCGCCGCCATGTAGGCATGGTGTTCCAGCAGCCGAACCCGTTCCCCAAGAGCGTCTATGACAATGTAGCTTACGGTCCGCGCCTCAAAGGCATCACCAAGAAAGACCAGCTTGATGAAATTGTAGAAAACAGCCTGCGCCAGGCAGCCATCTGGGACGAACTGAAAGACCGTCTCCACAAGTCTGCCCTCGGCCTCTCCGGCGGCCAGCAGCAGCGTCTCTGCATCGCCCGCGCCCTCGCTGTAGAACCGGAAGTGCTTCTCATGGACGAAGCTACCTCCGCACTGGACCCGATTTCCACCGCTCACATCGAAGAACTGGCAGTGAAGCTCAAAGAACGCTACACCGTCATCATGGTCACCCACAACATGCAGCAGGCGCAGCGCATCGCTGACAAGACCGCTTTCTTCTACCTGGGCGAAATGGTGGAATACGGCGACACGAAACAGATCTTCGAAGCGCCGAAGAAGGAAAGAACGATTCGGTATATTTCAGGGAACTTCGGCTAATAGTAGCGGTTTAAGGCGTGGGCGATTTAGGGATAAGGGATAGGGGATAAGGGATAAGGCTTGCTTACCTTATGTCTCATTTCTAAATCCTAACTATGTCGAAGTGGGTATCATCCGCCCTTACAGATACACTTTTTAGGGAGGAAGGGTGTTGCATTTGACTGAGCAGCCAAATGCGCCATATCCCTTATCCCATATCCCTTATCCCTTGCATTTGTATGTTAAAATAAAATAAATTAAAAAAGACCGGCGGGCGCTGTATTTGGCTCAGCCGGCTTTTGGGTTAAAAGCTATGAGGAGACATATATGCCATTGATCTATTGCGTAGAAGACGACGAAAGTATTCGCGAGCTGGTGAGCTATGCTCTCCGCGGCCAGGGGTACAAGGTGGAAGGTTTCGGGGAAGCCCAGTCTTTCTATGAAGCCCTTTCGAAGAATATTCCCGACCTGGTGCTCTTAGACATCATGCTGCCCGGGGAAGACGGGCTCACCATTTTGAAGAAACTCCGGGGCTCCAGCGCTACGGTGTCGCTGCCCATCATCATGAGCACCGCCAAGACCAGTGAATTTGATATCGTGAAAGGCCTGGACTGCGGCGCCGATGACTATGTGACGAAACCCTTCGGTATCATGGAGCTCCTCTCCCGCATCCGCTCGGTGCTCCGCCGCACCAAGAAGGCAGAAGGGCCATCGAAGAACCTTTTGGCCTATGAAGGGATTGCTGTGGACCAGAAACAGCACACTGTCACCTGTGAAGGCAAAGACGTGCAGCTGACATTGAAGGAATTCGATCTCTTGTGCTATCTCATTCTCAACAAAGGCATCGTCCTCTCCCGTGACCAGATCATGCAGGCGGTGTGGGATTCGCCTTTTGAAATGGAGAGCCGCACCATTGATATGCACATCATGAGCCTTCGCCAGAAATTAGGCAAAGAAGGCGCTCACATTCGCACGGTACGCGGTGTGGGGTATAGGTTGGGAGATAGGAAGTCGTAAGGTTGGTGGGAGTGACGGTGGAGGTTTAGTAATCAGTAATTAGTGATCAGTAGTCAGTAATCAGTAATCAGTGTTTCCGTAAATGCGTCCCGACTACCGACTACTAAATTCGTAGCGGTATCATCGAGAATGAGCAGACCGCTACATGCGCCCTGATCACTGATTACTAATTACTGACCACTAAACCTCCAGCGTTCAAACAGATTCAAATATAGGAGTATGGCATGCGAGGAAGGATTTATAAAAGCTTATTATTTATGGGCATCGCCGCTGTGGTGCTGACATTTATTTTGTCGGGCATTCTGTATTACCAGGGCATGCAGGAGCAGATCAGTCGGGAGCTGGGGCACGTGACGGTGAATATGTCCGGTGCCGTTTCCAGGGAGCGCAAGGAGGACAGCCTGGACTATCTGCGCTGGGCCTTTGAGAAGAATGAGAAGGCCATCCACATCGTGTGGCTCGATCGGGATGGCAGTGTGCTCTATGACAGCGACAACAAAGACGAAAACTATATGGCCAGTGGCGAGGTGAAGCAGGCCTTCGCCGAAGGCATTGGCCACGAAGTGCACAAGGACTCCTTCGACAAGCCGAAGACCTACTACGCTGCCAAAGCCGATGATGGTACCGTGGTACGTCTGTCCTCCCGCCGCATGGTGAATTATCGCGGCTACTCGGCGTACTTACCGGAAATCCTCGTATTTCTTTTTGTCTTCATGGTAGGCTGCCTGGCGGCGGCGGAGAAGGAGACGGAAAAAATCCTGAAGCCCTTCCACCTGCTCGGTGAATTGGTACAGCGTATCATGAATGGCGAAAAGGTGAAGGAAGTGCCGGAAGAGTACAAAGAGTTGCAGCCGCTGATCCGCAAGGTGGAAGAGCAGCACGACGCCATCGAGAATTACCTGGAAGACATTGAGGAAGAAAGAAATACGATCCGCATCGTGGTGGACACCATCACTGACGGTATCATTCTTCTGAATGCCCACAAGGAAATCGTGGACTACAACAAGACCGTCGAGGACACCTTCCATCCCAACGAGGATAAGCGGTACCGCCGCGTAGCGAGCCTCTACCACGACGAGGACTGGCTCCGTGTCATCGGCAAGGCCTACCGCACCGAAGGGAAACAGGAATACACCATGAACCTCTTCGGAAAACCCTTCCGGCTGGTGATGAATAAGATCGAGCTGGCCGACGGCGAGACCGGGCTCCTCATTGTTCTCCGCGACATGACCGCATCCTACATGGCAGAAAAAATGCGTCGTGAATTCTCCGCCAATGTGTCCCATGAACTGAAAACGCCGCTCACCTCCATCAGCGGTTTTGCGGAAATGATTGCCAATGGCATGTATCAGAAGCCGGAGGACGTGCGCCTCTTCGGCAGCCGCATCGTGAATGAATCCCAGCGGATGCTGACCCTGATCGATACCATCATGCATCTGTCGAAGGTGGAGGAAACAGAAACCACCATCACCTGGAAAACCATTTCCGTAGACAGTCTGGTGCGCTACGCTGCTGATCTCATCCAGCCCCAGGCATCGGCCAAGGGCGTGACCATTCACGTGGACGCAGACACCCTCTACACCTATGGCAATGCGGCGCTGCTGTCGGAGCTCATCATGAACCTCCTGGACAATGCAGTGAAGTACAACCATGACGGCGGCCACGTGTCCGCGCGCCTGGCGCCGGAAGGGGAGGACAAGATGCTCCTCACCGTCTCCGACACCGGCATCGGCATCCCGAAGGAAAAACAGGGCCGCGTCTTCGAACGTTTCTACCGCGCTGACGAAAGCCGCAACAAATCCACCGGCGGCAGCGGTCTGGGCCTCGCCATTTGCAAACACATCGTAGAAAAGCACAAAGGCGAACTCTCCATCGAAAGTACCGAAGGCGAAGGCACCACCGTCACCGTCCGTCTTCCCAGAATGAGCGAAGTGGACGTGACCCGCGAGAAAGCCGAAGCCCTGACGGCACAGAAAGAAGCCGCCGACGCAGAGTCCGGCAAACTCGCCGCCGAAGAAGCCGAAGCGGATCGCCGGGAAGAACTGCAGGAAGCCGCAGACAAAGCTGCCGGCAAACCGTCCAAGTCTCACCACCACAAAGACAAGAAAGTGAAGAAGGACAAGGACAAAGAGAAAAAGACGAAGAAGAAATCGGACAAAGCAGAGAAGCCGGAAAAGGTAGAGAAATCGGACAAGAAGAAATAAGAAAAGCGCCAAGTGGCAATGGAGCCTCTTGGCGCTTTTTCTATGGTGGTGTAGCCGCTGGTGCGCACATGTCGCTGCGGCTTCTAGGGAAACACTGATTAAATCGCTGTTCATCTGACTTTCTGGCCCAATGGCACAATACTTCGTCGGGATTTCCCTTTCATACTTCGGTATGCGCGGGAAATTCCTC
>CAVHZP010000076.1:7530-8338 GCA_963640485.1 bacterium
GGTGAAGGAGGCTTATTATGGATACGAATTGCGCTGTTCTTAGTAACAATGATCAATTTACTCTTTTCCGATTCAGAGATTCATTGATTCGGTTTCAGGCGCCATATTCGCTGGAAAAGTATACGGCGGTGAAGGAATGGGATCATGGATATTTAGTGGTTATGGCAAAGTATCGCCATAACGAGATGCCAGAAGAAGAGTATATCGATCTGGTGCCGATTCTGGAAAATCTCTACATTTCTCCGGAAGAGTTTTTGAAGCCTATCAAAGAGGTGCGGATAGAGTATGCTTGATGTAAAAGAAATCGCAGATAAAGCCAATATGATTGTAAATGGCTATGCCTTCGAAAAGGAAGACGCAATGGTCAGAGTATTGAATTTGAATCGACCGGATAAAGCCGTCGTACTTACGTTGGGTGGAGATACGCTGGAAACATCAATGGATGATATCGAAATCCAAATCGTGAAGGGATATTACGCTAAAAATAAAAAGTTTATGGAGGAGGACAATGCCTAAATACTATGAATTTAAAGTGGCGGGATATTATTTGTACTTTACCTCTTTTTGCGTAGTAGAATGCATGCATGTCCATGCCAGTGATAGGAAACTTACGGAAGCGGGGTCTGCTAAGTTTTTTGTAAGAGATGATGGCGAGGCAGTCCTTCAAAGGCGTGGCATACTTACTGATAGGGAGATAGCTAAAATACAGGCCTTCATAAAAGAAAATTATAAGGAAATGTATTTGAAATGGGCTGAATATAGCTCCAATGGCTATTATGGGCAGTAGTATTAGTAATCGGTATTAGTG
>CAVHZP010000077.1:0-8258 GCA_963640485.1 bacterium
AAACGCGTCCTGACTACTGACCACTGATTACTGACTACTAAACCCGATAGCGGAAAAATGCAAAAAGGGTCAGCAGGCAAACGCGCCCCGACTACCGACTACCGACCACCGACTACTGATCACTAATATTTCCATTGACACGCCCATTTCTCCATGCTATACTTTATTTCAATAAAGAAAGCCTTGGAACAGGGAGAGTAGCATAGAGAGGTTTGCTGTAGGGAGCCGGCGGATAGTGAAAGTCCGGTGCAGCCGCTATGTGAATGGGCCTGGGAGGCGCAGTCCGAGCCGTGAGGGGTAGGAGCTGACGAGAGTCTTCGTTACAGACATGACTGAGTTGGGCCTTGTGCCAACTAGGGTGGTACCGCGGAAACGTAATCCTTTCGTCCCTTTGCTGAAAAGCAGGGATGGAAGGATTTTTTGTTTGTCTTTATATAAGGAGGAATCGGAAATGGAACAAGTGACGGATATTTCTAAGCTTGTCTTTGTAAAAGCGAGGGGAGGGCGCTTCCGCTGGCTGACGATTTCCACTTTGATGCTGGCCATCGGGATGCTCTTGCACCTGGTATCCCCTTCGGTGGCGGGGTTCACGCCGAACTGGATGATTGCGACCTACGTGGTGGCGATCCTTTTGACGAAGCCCACCTATCGCCAGTGCCTGGGGATTTGTATGGTGGCGGCGCTGATGGAAGTCTTCACCAGTAAGTCTGCGTTCCCTTATGGCGACTTTGCTTCTGAATTTTTCGGCGCCTATGTAGCCGGCTTCTTCGCACACTCTGTGCCGCCCATCAAGATCGGCCGCTTTTCCCTGCGGCCGGCCATTGCGGGCTTTGTGACCACTTTGGTTTCCGGCTTCACCTTTGTGTCGATCCTGACTTTGGTGATGGGCATTCCGATGAAAGTCTATCTCTTCGCTATGCTCCCCATGGTGGCATTGGTAGGCGTAGGAAATGGGATCATCACTCCGTTTCTTTATTTCCCGGCACTTCGTCTTTTCAAATCCATGCACTATATGGAAGAAACTGATGTGGAAGATAGCGATCACAGCGGCTACGACCTCCGGCCTTCCACCGACGGCGTGGTAAGCGTGGAACATCTGACCTACACCTATCCGCTGGCGAAAGAACCGGCGCTGAAAGATGTGTCCCTTTCGGTAGAGAAGGGCGATTTCGTCATCATCACCGGGCCGAATGGCGTGGGCAAGACCACGCTCCTCATGTCCATGGCCGGCGCCATTCCTCATTACTATGGCGGCACCATGGAAGGCATGGTGTTCACCGGCGGCAAAGCGGTGACGCAGCACAACATCGCTGACCTGGCGTCTTCGGTAGGCGTCATTCTCTCCGACTACAAAGCCCAGATCGTCACCTTGACGGTGGGTGAGGAAATGGCTTTCACACTGGAAAATCATGGTTTCCCGCCGGAAGAAATCCGCCGCCGTTCGAAAGAAGCATTGAAGAAAGTGCACCTGGACGGTCTGGAAGAAAGAGAAGTGGCGACTCTCTCGGGCGGCCAGTGTCAGCGTCTCGTGGTGGCAGCGGTCCTAGCAGAAGAGCCGGATACGCTGGTCTTCGACGAACCGACCTCCGCGCTGGATCCCCAGGGCATTCGGGAATTCTACGAAATGGTGGGCGAGCTGAACCGCAAAGAGGGCCTCACTGTTATCATCGCCGAGCACCACCTGGATGCGACACTTCCTTATGCAAAGAAATTCGTTCTCATGGATCATGGGGAAATCCTGGAGCAGGGAAATCCGGAAGATGTGATGCGCCGCATGTATAAAGATCATATTTACGAAGAAGCAATCCCAGATATGTACAAAGCCCAGCTGGAACTGGAAGCGGTGGGGATTTCCTTCGACAAACCATTTTTGAATATCCCTGACGCAGAGGCGTCTGTGGCATCTGCTTTCGAGAAAGGAGAAGAGAATGCTTGAACTGTCCCATATTTCTTTTCGCTACGGCAAAGATTTGCCGGATATCCTGACGGATATTTCTCTTTCTTTCGATAAAGGGGAATTTGTGGCAGTGACTGGCCGAAATGGCGCCGGCAAGACCACCGTGACCCGCCTCTTGACGGGACTCGAGAAACCGGTGTCCGGGCAGGTGCTCTATCACGGCAAAGATGTGACGCTGGAAGAACCGTCGGAACGCAGCCGCTTCATCGGCTATGTGTTCCAGCAACCGGACCGGCAGATGTTCATGCCCACAGTGCGGGAGGAAGTGGCCTTCGGTCCTTATCAGCAGGGGAAACGAGGCAAAGAACTGGACGACGCTGTAGAAAAAGCCATGAAAGATACGGATATTCTGGCGTTGGCGGACGAATATCCTCGCATTCTTTCCCGCGGCGATCAGCAGCGCGTCGCCATCGCTTCTGCTTTGGCCATGAATACGGAATACCTGGTGCTTGACGAACCTACCTCCGGTCAGGACGGTCGGGAGAAGAAGCGGCTCATGAGCCTCATGGAAGGTCTCCTGGCGCAGGGCATCACCATCATTCTCGTCACCCACGACATGGACGTGGTGGCGAAAGTGTGCAGCCGCGTCATCGTCATCGCAGAGAAAAAAGTGGCCTTTGACGGGAAACCGGAAATTCTTTTCTCCGAAGCCCATCGGCCGGAAGAGTGGGGCCTTGCCTATCCGCCGGCGGTGCAGCTGGGACGCAAACTCCCGGGGGCGCCGTATTGCAAAGATATGAGAAGTTTCTGCCGCGCATTTTATGAATTGAAGGGAGGCGTGCTGGAATGAGAAATTTAGTGCCTTTGACAAAGATTCTTCTGACTTTCGGCACCGCCGTGTGGGCTGTGGTCTTGCAGCAGCCCGGGAGTCTCGTGGGACTCTGCGTCCTGGAACTTTTAATCCTTCTGGCGTCTAGCGAGCTTTTCAGAAATATAAAAGCCATCATTATGCTCTTCATCTTCGCTGTCCTTTTGGGCCTCATCGAATACGTGGGTGGCGGCAACTATACAGAATGTGTGGTGGCAGCGCTCCGCATGCTGGGCATGACCCTCATTTTCATTTATTTGCTTGCCACCGTGAAATTGCAGGACCTCACAGCCGCTATGGTGCAGCAGCTGAAAGTGCCCTATGAATACGCCTTCATGTTCACCGCCGGCCTCCGCTTTGTGCCGGATTTCCTGGAAGAAAACCGCATGGTCGCCGAAGCGCAATCCTGCCGCGGCCTTGCCGTGAAAGGAAATTTCCTCAAGCAGGTGAAACGCTACATGTCCATCGTGCGGCCATTGATGCTCCGCTCCCTGGGACGCAGCGAAACCATGGCTCTCTCCCTGGAACTTCGCGGCTTCGGCGGCGCCGGCCGTACCTTCATGGAAAGCGTGGCACCGAAAGGAAATGACTACCTCATCATGGGCGCCATTCTTCTTATTACCGTGGCGGTTATCTACGGACGAGTGATGTATCATATGTGAAAAAAGGAGCCGCAGGGCTCCTTTTGCTTTTTGCCTAGAGGTTTAGTAATCAGTGATCAGTAGTCAGTAATTAGGCCGCGATTCACGCTATTTTCACATAGAGGTGATTCCGATATGTGAGAACGACGGGAAACGCGCCCTGATTACTAATTACTGACCACTGATCACTAAACTGATAGCGTCCAATGGCAACAACCTCATTTCCCCTTTTCCTCGCTTTCCCTATATGGTAAAATAGGAAAGTCATAGAGGAAAATTCCTTGATGAAAATTTAGATACGAGAGGCGAAACATTATGGCTCATTGCAATGAAAATTACTTAAACCTTCAGGGCGCTTATCTGTTTGCTACAGTCCGCCAGAAGCAGGATGCTTACAAAGCAACCCATCCGAATGCAAATATTATTTCCCTTGGCATCGGCGATGTGACCCAGCCACTGGCTCCGGCTGTCATCGACGCGATGAAAAAAGCAGTAGAAGAAATGGGCCATGTAGAAACTTTCCGTGGCTACGGTCCGGAACAGGGCTACCTCTTCCTCCGCGAAGCCATCGCAGAACACGACTTCAAAGCGCGGGGCTGCGATATTTCCGCTGATGAAATTTTCGTCAGCGACGGTGCAAAGTGCGACGTAGGAAATATGCAGGAAATCTTCGCAGAATCCGATATCGTAGCAATCACCGACCCGGTGTACCCGGTATATGTAGACAGCAATGTCATGGCCGGCCGCAGCGGCAAATATGAACGGGGCGCTTACGAACGCTTCGAATACCTGCCTTGCTATGAAGAATGTGGTTTCAAAGCGAACCTTCCGTCCCATGACCCCATGATCATTTATCTCTGCTCGCCGAACAACCCCACCGGCGCAGCGCTGACCAAGAAAGATCTCACCGTATGGGTGCGCTATGCCCAGCAGACCGGATCCGTCATTTTCTTCGATGCGGCGTATGAAGCATTCATCACCGAAGACGACGTGCCGCACAGCATTTATGAAATCGAAGGCGCTAAAGAAGTGGCTATCGAATTCCGTTCCTACTCCAAGACCGCAGGCTTCACCGGCGTTCGTTGCGGTTACTGCGTAGTGCCGAAGGAACTGATGCTGGAAACCAAGAAAGGCGAAAAAGTATCTGCCAACGCTCTGTGGGATCGCCGTCAGTGCACCAAATTCAACGGCTGCTCCTACATTGTACAGCGCGGCGCAGAAGCCATTTACACCGAAGAAGGCCAGAAACAGATCCAGGAAACTTTGGACATCTACAGAAAGAATGCACAGGTTATCCTCGAAGGCGCCAAAGAAGCAGGCCTCGCAGCTTGCGGCGGCGTGAACAGCCCCTATGTATGGCTCACCGTGCCGGAAGGCATGACCAGCTGGGATTTCTTTGATTTCCTGCTGAACGAAGCAGAAATCATCTGCACCCCGGGCTCCGGCTTCGGCCCTTGCGGCGAAGGCTATGTAAGACTCACTTCTTTCAACACACCGGAACTGACCAAAGAAGCGGTAGAAAGAATGAAAAAAGCACTGGCTGCTAAGAAATAAGTAAGTTTTTGAAATCCTCGGGGAGTCCTCGAGGGGGAGGGAAGCGCTGATTAAATTTCCGTATGATTTAATCAGCGCTCTCATTCTGTAAAGGAGTTTTCATGAGTACAAATCTGCAGATCGGCATCGTAGGCCTTCCGAACGTCGGCAAGAGCACCCTTTTCAATGCCATCACCAAAGCCGGAGCAGAAGCGGCGAATTTTCCTTTCTGCACCATCGAGCCGAACGTAGGCGTCGTGGAAGTGCCGGACCATCGCATTTATGACCTGGCAGGCATGTTCCACCCGAAGAAAACGACGCCGGCGTTCACCCGTTTCGTAGACATTGCAGGCCTCGTGGCCGGCGCGTCCAAAGGCGAGGGTCTGGGAAATCAGTTCCTCTCCCATATCCGCGAAACCGACGCTATTGCCCATGTGGTTCGTTGCTTCGAAGATGGAAATATCACCCACGTAGAAGGAAATATCGACCCCGTCCGTGATATGGACATCATCAATACCGAGCTGTGCTTAGCAGATTTGGAAAGTGTAGATAAGAAAAAGACCAAGACCGCGAAACTCGCCCAGTCCGGCATTAAGACCGCCAAGGCAGAGCTGCCGGTGCTGGAAAAAGTATTTAACGCCCTGCAGGAAGGTACACCGGCTCGCGCGCTGGACCTTTCCGATGACGACCTGGACGTGCTGAAAGAACTGAACCTCATCACACTGAAACCGGTGCTCTACGTGCTGAACGTAGCAGAAGATGATATTTCTGATCCATCGGCCAATCCTTTTGTACAGAAAGCCGCAGCAGAAGCAGAAAAAGAAGGGGCGAAGTGGGTTCCTATTTCCGCGGAAATCGAGCAGGAAGTATCGGAGCTGGACCCGGAAGAAGCGAAAGCATTCCTGGCTGATCTGGGCGAAGAAGAACCGGGGCTGAACCGCCTCATTCGCAGCGCTTACTCTATGCTGGGCCTCATCAATTTCTTCACCGTCGGCGAAGATGAATGCCGCTCCTGGACCGTCCGCGCCGGCACCAAAGCGCCGAAAGCAGCCGGCAAAATCCACAGTGATATCGAAAGAGGCTTCATTCGCGCCGAAATCGTATCTTATAAAGATCTCATGGACTGCGGCTCCTATGCGGTGGTTCGCGAAAAAGGCCTCCTCCGCGTGGAAGGCAAAGACTATATCATTCAGGACGGGGATATTGCCTATTTCCGCTTTAATGTGTAGTTGTTAGTAATCAGTGATCAGTAATTAGTGATCAGGAATTTGCAAAAACTCTGCGATATGATTTCGCAGAGTTTTTTGATTGCACTAAAACGCGTCCCGACTACCGACCGTCGATTGCCGACTACGAAACCACTGGCCCCATTTTCCCTCATTGTGTGATATAATCAAATGCAAATACCCGATTGTAAAGGGATAGCAAAGATTTGCTTATCCCGAAGAAACAGAGGAAACGCTTATGAGTGACGAAATGAGTACATGCAAATGGCATATCCGAGCGGATATGCATGAGAAGAAAGAGGTGCCGCGGTTTTTCTGGGACCGGTTCATCCCGGCAGGGCTAGCGCGGATTTTGATGCGTCGCGGGATCGATACACAAGAGAAGTTATCCCATTTCTTGTATGATGATTTGTCGAATTTGAGTGATCCTTTCCTGATGAAGGGCATGAAGGAAGGGGTGGATCGCCTCCTTTTGGCACTGGAGCGGCAGGAGCGCATTGTGGTCTATGGGGACTACGATGTGGACGGCATCACGTCTACATCCATCTTGTATCGTTGTTTGAAAGAAATGGGCGGCGATGTGGGATTTTATATTCCCCGTCGAGAAACGGAAGGCTACGGGCTTAATGAGAAAGCCTTATTTCATTTGCGGGACGAAGGCTACAGTCTTCTCATCACTGTAGACTGCGGGATTAGTTCGGCAGATTTGATTGCTCACAAACCGGAAGGCCTTGATATCATCGTGACCGACCACCATACGCCGCCGGAAAAATTACCGGAGTGTGTGGCGGTCATCAATCCGCATCAGAAGGATTGTCCCTATCCCTATGAAGATTTGGCAGGCTGCGGCGTCGCTTTTATGGTGAGCCGTGCACTGCATCTGAAAAGAGATGGCATCGATTCTGCGCAAAATGTAGAGCTGGCGGCACTGGGCACCATCGCCGATGTGGTATCTCTCACTGGAGAGAATCGCATTCTGGTGCGGGAGGGCATGAAGCGGTTCCTTACCACCCGCATCAAAGGGCTGGCGGCGCTTTTGATCGCATCGGGACTGGTGAAGGAAGACACGAAGGCCATCACCCATGCAGAATCGGTATCCTTTGGTCTGGCGCCAAGGCTTAATGCAGCAGGCCGCATTTCCCACGCCAAAGAAGGTGTGCAGCTCATGATCACCGAGTCTGCCGAAGAAGCGGAACGCCTGGCGGCGCAACTTTGTGATACCAATGTGACGCGCCAGCAGATTGAGCGGGATATTTATGAGGAAGCCCAAAAACGCATTGCCGAATTAGGACTTGCCGGAGACATGGCGCTGGTGGTGGACGGGAAAGAATGGCATCCCGGTGTTATTGGCATTGTAGCATCTCGCATTCTGGAAACCTATCACCGGCCGGTGCTGGTCTTGACCATTCGCGATGGCGTGGGAAAAGGCTCTTGCCGCTCTATACCGGCGTTCAATATTTACGAAGCATTGGCAGCCCACAAAGATTTGCTGCTCCAGTACGGTGGGCACAAAATGGCTGCCGGTTTCTCCATCGCTGAAGAAAATATTCCCGAATTCCGCAGACGCCTCAACGCCTATGCGAAGGAAAAGCTCACGGAAGCAGACTGCATCCCGGTACTGGAAATCGAGGATACAGTGCCGCTGGCGGAAGTAACCATTGATTTCGTCCATTCCCTGGATCTCTTGGAGCCTTGCGGCTGCGATAATCCAAAGCCTTTGTTTGCTACGAAGCGGGCTTTTGTGGAGACGGCTCGCCGCATCGGCGCAGACAAGCGGCATTTCAAGTGCCAGCTCTCTACGAAAAATGGCTTAGTAGATGCCATTTTTTGGGGCGTCGGAGAAAAAGACCCTTGCCATGCCGGTGATGTAGTGGACGTTGCCTTCGAGCCGGAAGTGCACGACTGGTATGGTGAACATGTACAACTCATTTGTAAAGATATGCGGCAGGATACCTTCCGCATTTTGACGAGAAATTTCCTGGTAGATGTGTACCGCGCTCTGGCAGACAGCTTGAAAAACAACGCCAGACCGGTAGCGGAAGTACAGGAAGCATTAAAACGAACCTACGGCTTTGATGAAATTAGTTTAGAAA
>CAVHZP010000078.1:0-8144 GCA_963640485.1 bacterium
GTAACATAATGATTCTGACTGCTGGTATTTAAAATCCTTAACTTAACAGCATTACCTTCCAGAGGAAGGGGGTTAGATAGAAGGCGCGGTCTGTGTCCGGCCCAGGTCTTTGAGCATCGCGATGTCGTCCTGGGGGTCGGAGCCTTTGCTGGTGAGGTAGTTGCCGATCATGACGCCGTTCATGCCGCCGGCGAGGGCCATGGACTGGAGGCTTCGAAGGTTTACCTGGCGGCCGCCGGCGGTGCGGATCTGTGCTTTGGGCAGCACAAAGCGGAACATGGCGAAGGAGCGCAGGATTTCCAGTGGCGCTAAGCGTTCGTTATGTTCGTAGGGGGTGCCGGGGATGGGGTTCAGTACATTCAGCGGCACGGCGTCGATGTGCATTTTTTTGAGGTGAAATGCCATTTCCACTCGCTGATCCAGGGATTCACCGAGTCCCAGGATGCCGCCGCAGCAGACGCGGATGCCGGCTTTCTGGGCGCGGGCGACGTTTTCTGCTTTCTGCTCAGCGGTGTGGGTGGTACATACTTCTTTGAAGAAGGAGGGGGCGGATTCGATATTGCAATGCAGGCGGTTGATGCCGGCTTCTTTGAGCTGGTACGCCTGTTCCTGCGTCAAAAATCCCAGGGAGCAGCATACTTCGATGCCGACTTCCTTGCGGATGCGACGGATAAGGTCAAGGATTTCCGCAAAGTCCTTCGGATTTCTCTGGTCACGGCCTGCAGTAACAATATCGAAACGGGCAGCTCCGGCTTTTTTCGCTCTCTTTGCCGCTTCAATGACCTCTTCTTCCGGAAGGAATTGATAGGTTTTCACCCCTGTGTTGTAACGGGCAGACTGGGCACAGAATTTGCAGTCCTCCTGGCAGGAGCCGCTTCGTGCATTGATGATGGCACAAAGGTCCACGCTCCGTCCGGAGAATTTCTGGCGAATCTTATCGGCGCAGGCGAGGAGGAGCATGGTATCCTCGTCCTTCGTGCGGATGAGGGCTCTCGCTTCGTCTTCGGTGATGGCTCCGCCATTCAATACTTTTTCAGTCCACGCTAAAATCTGTTCACAGCTGCTTTCCATTGCAAACCACTCCTTTGTAAAATTCCTCCGATTGTTCATTGAAATCGGGTCCTGCTGATGTAATGCCTTGCGCGTCATTAAGGAAATCTATTTCCTGCGCAATAGAAATATTTCGTGCTTCACAATGGTGAGGAATATTTCTATTTTCTTTTTCTATGAAATTGTATATGTTGGTGTTCTTGCCGCTATCGGTTTTGTGGTCGGTGGTCGGTAGTCGGTAGTCGGGACGCGTTTCCCGGCTTCCCCACTACCGTTCTCCGTTTACCGTATAACCGGTTACCGCCCTTCTTCACGATAGCAGAAAATAGAGCGGATTACGGTTATACGGTGAGCGGTTCACGACTACGATGAGGAGCAGCCAAATGCGCCCCGACCACCGACTACCGACTACCGATTACAAAACCTCTAGGGAACCACCCCTTACAGCTTCGGCGTCGTCATAGTGCGCCCGAGGTCGGCAGTCATCTGGATGTCTTCCTTCGGGTCGCGGCCGCCGGTGGTGAGGTATCCGCCCACCATGATGCCATTGAGGCCGCCGGTCAGTGCGTAGGCCTGCAAGCTTCTCAAATTCACTTCGCGGCCGCCGGCGGTACGGATCAGCGCCTTCGGGAGCACGAAGCGGAACATGGCGAATGTGCGAAGCACTTCGAGCGGCGGCAGGCGGCGGTTCGTGTAGAACGGCGTGCCTTTCACCGGGTTCAAGATATTGAGGGGCACCGAGTCGATGTGCATCTTCTTCAGGTGGAACGCCATCTCCACTCGCTGATCCAGGGATTCACCAAGGCCGATGATGCCGCCGGAGCACACGCGGATGCCTGCCTCCTGGGCGGTGCGGATGATGTCTTCCTTGTCCTCCATGGTGTGGGTGGAGCAGATTTCCGGGAAATAAGACGGCGAGGTTTCGATGTTGCAGTGAATCCTGGTGATGCCGGCTTCTTTCAGGCGTTTCGCCTGCTCTTTGGAAATCAGACCCAGCGAGCAGCACACTTCGATGCCCACTTCTTCACGGATCCGTTTCACGATGTCGATGATTTCTTCGAACTCGTTCGGATTGTCCTGGTTGCGTCCGCTGGTAACCAGAGAGAAACGCACGGCGCCGGCTTCTTTGGCTTTCTTCGCTGCCGCCAGGATTTCTTCTTCCGGGAGCAGACGGTAGACCGTGGCTCCCGTGTTGTACCAACCGGACTGGGCACAGAATTTGCAATTCTCCTGGCAATGGCCGCTGCGGGCATTGATGATGGCGCAGAAGTCTACGGCGTTGCCGCTGAACTTCTGGCGAATCTTATCCGCCATGGCCAACAGGAGCATGGTGTCCTCATCTTTGGTTTGAATCAGTGTCTTTGCTTCTTCCTGGGTAATTTCACCACCATTCATGACTTTCTCAGCCAATCTGATAATTTCTGCGCAAGTGCTTTCCATGATAGATCTCCTTTGTCTCACCCGGAGCACCGCCCATTTATATTGTTACCTTGGTTGCTAGTATAAGATAAACAATCATTTATGTCAAATGGTTATTTTGATGCAGTTTACAATGAGTGACAATAGGCCGATGAAAAAGGATAAGGGATAGGGGATAAGGCACATTTGGCTGCAGTCTGATGTCTGCTCATCTGATGTCTCGCGAGAGAACCAACCCCCGCGCTTCCGTGGGAAGGTGGTACTGCAAAAAGCACGCGCCTTATCCCTTATCCCCTATCCCCTATCCCTTATCCCTCGCTCTCCCCCTTCCACTCCACCACAAATTCCAGGAGCCCGGTGGTCTGATTCGTCTTGCGGCTCTTCAGGGCAGCGCGGCCGCCCCAGGCCTCTGGAAGTGTGCGGGTGAAGTTCTGGAGCGGCTCAGCGGAGACCGCGGTGCCGCTGATGAGGGTGCGGCTCCCGTCGCGCTTGATGGAGCTTAAGACGATGCCGTGAGGCATGGAGTCCGCCAGTGATAGGAGGCGGGTCTCCCAGTGGGGCGATTTCTTTTCCAGCTCTTTCAATTTCTCCAGGAGCTCTGCTTCGTGATTTTCCTTTTCCCGGGCTTCGGCAAGCTTCTCTTTCACCGGCGCGAGCATCTGATTTCTTTCTTCCGCCATTTTCAGCTGGTAGTGGCCGTAGAAATAATTTCCCCAGGAGAAAAGGAAAAAGAGAAATCCCAAAAGGCAAAGGCCCTGGGTAAAGCGGAAGGCGCGATTCTCTTTCGTAAGGAAATCGCCGGCCATGGTGAGCGGCAGGCGGGTGCCGGCGCGGTCCTGGGAGAGGGCGAGGAGCTTGGCGCCGCTTCGAAGGGGCGCATCGGAAAGTTCCACGATTTCCACCATTTCATTTCCGGAAGGGAGAGATTCGATTTCCTTCTGCATCCAGGATTTCCAGGCGGCCAGATCCTCTTCCCGGGCATCCGAAAAGGGAAAGAGGAAGCAAGGAAGCGGGCCTTGTTCTTCTTTCCGGATGCGTTCGATGAGCCGCGCCGCCTTCCCTTCGTCACGCAAAGAAAGATGGCGCATCTCCAGGCTGTCTTCCGCCACGAAAAAAAGGGCGCCCGATGTGCGGCCCCCGTAGAGCGCCAGGTGGGGATCGTCGGAAATGGAAATGTCCGTCACCGGTAGCGCTTTCTCGATATGAAGTCCCGCCGCAGCCGCCGCTTCTTCCCAGTGAGTGAGGGCGTCCTTCGGGAGACCGTGAAATAAAATGTCGTAGCCTTCGGTGCTGTGGGAGAGCACGCGGTAGCCCGTGGCCTTCGGGTCGTCACCGCTGAAGAGCCGGTCCTCTTCCCAGTACATGGACTCTGCCAATTCTTCATCGGTCATGTCGGGGAATTTTCTCCGGTCATAGGAGAGCTCCGGCATATTCAAGAGCAGCACCAACCGCCGCGCCTTCATCCCCTTCTCCCGAAGAGCGCGAAAGCTCGCCGTGAGATCCTCCGCAAGCGGCACCGACCAGGAGGCAAGGCATTTCCCTTCCCTCACAGCGATTGCCACCAGCTTTCCGTCCAGAGGAAATACGGCCGTGTGCTTCCGCCGGGCCAGGAGGCGGGTCAGGGTCTCACGGATGTCCATAAGCTTCTCCTTTCGAAAAGCGGGTGTGCTCCCGCTGAGGAACCACTGATTAAATCGGAGAATCAGTGTTCCTTAGCAAGGCAAGTTTTCATCTGCCGCAATTTTCCGTACTTCCACTTCATTTAAGCCGGAAATAGAAACAATCACAGGGATAGCCATGCCCTCTTTCAACATACCAATCGTCATGCGCTTACGCTCCCCATTAATTCCAATTATTTCACCGCGTTTTTCGCCAATTTTTTCGCCAATTTTTTCGCCAATTTTTTTGCCAATTTCTTCGCCGTGCTCCATACCCACATTAAATCCTTCATGATAGCCTTTATAGGCACTTTCTCTCGCAATTCCAATGCTCAAGTTGCACATGGTGTCCACCATCCCTTCTTCTGAATGACTGAGTGCGATGTCGTATTCCTTTTCCAGCGTCCGCATCTTTCCGGCCGCGTTGTCTCTGGATTTGAAAATTTCGTAGAGCAAACTGAGGAGTCGATTTCCAATCTCCTTTTGCTTCCCGCTGAGGTAAATCATCACGATTTGCGCCAGGTCGTAGTTTTTCTTTTCTTCGCAAATGTGCCCGTAAGGGAAGCTCTCTTCGATACTGTAGCGGGTGATGCCGCTGGTCTCATCGGGAGAGTCCATACAGAGCCAGATGCTGTAGACTTTTTTGATTTTGCCGTATTCTGATTTCGTGAAGACCGTGTCGTGCTGGGCAGAAATCAGACGGCTACAATAGAAGACAGCTCGCTTGGTAAGTGGGTAATCCAAATTTGAGGAGTGCTGGGCTTCGATATTGATGATGAGGCCCAGGGAATCTTTCTCCGGCGTGATGGCCCGGAAACGAATGTCGAAGGTCACGGTGCCTTCGGTGAGGGTCTTGTCTTCTACATTGTCTCCCACGATGCGGGCTGCATTGGTCTCATCGGGCAGTACCGGCGTCACGCCCACTTCCGGTGTGCCTTCGATGTACTTGTCCCGAATGTCCGCAATCTCGCAGTTTTCAAATTCCGGCACGCAGTATTTCAAAATCCACGCCAGAATTTTTTTACTGGAAAGAAGTTTCTTCGCGCTGGCATCATACTCTGCGTTGCCGCCGGAAAGGTAAATGTCTTCGAGTTTCTTGTCGTCCATGGCCCCACCTCTTTTCCTACTTTAATTGTAGCATATGTGGTAAAGGGAAAATAAGCGTCTCCGCTAAGTGGTCGATGGTCGGTTCACGGACGTGGGGAAGCAGGTAGACGGCGGTCTGATGTCTGACCGTCTAACAGCCTACTCACTCTCCTATCAAGCCCTCTTCTTTGAAGAGGGTGCCCGTAAGGGCGGGTGATGGTTCCTTAGCGGTTAGCAAAGAGCGTCCCGCTTTCGTTCATTGCGGGACGCTCTCTGCTCCTCATTGAAATGTTCGCACTAGCCGGCTAGCAGCCAGCAGCCAACAGCTGGAAGCAACGCCACCATGTTCGCACTAGCGACTCAGCACTCCATCCAGCACAACCAACGCTGTCGCGGTCTCTACGACCGGGATGGCGCGAGGGATGATGCAGGGATCGTGGCGGCCACCGATGGTGAGGAGAGTGTCTTTTCCTTCGGTCACGTTCACAGTGTGCTGCTCTTTTCCGATAGACGCGGTGGGTTTGATGGCCAGGCGGAAAATCACCGGGTTGCCATTGGAAATGCCGCCCAGGATGCCGCCATTGTGATTCTCTGTGATGGTGACCTTCCCATCCACGTATGTCATGGGGTCATTGGCTGCGGAGCCTCGCATGCCGGCGAGGGCAAAGCCGTCACCAAATTCGATGCCCTTCACTGCGGGGATGGAGAACATCATATGAGAGAGTTCGCTTTCCAGAGAATCGAAGAAGGGATCTCCCAATCCCACGGGGAGGCCGGTAATCATGCACTCTACGATACCGCCCACCGAGTCCGCCTCTGCTTTGGCAGCGAGAATGGCTTCTTCCATCTGCGCGCCGGCGTCTTTGTCCAGCACCGGCAACTTCTGCGTAGCCAGGGCCTTGAACGTTTCCGCACTCTCGCCCATGGGGTCGAAGCGCCGGTCCTTAATGCCTGCCACATTCTCTGCGTGAGCGCCAATAAAAATCCCCTTCGCCGCCAACACCTGCCGCGCGATGGCGCCGGCAAAAGTCAGAGGCGCGGTGATGCGGCCGGAGAAGTGACCGCCGCCGCGATAGTCCTGGAAGCCGCCGTATTTCACCCGGCCCGTGTAGTCCGCATGGCCCGGGCGCATGGTGTCCCGGAGGATGTCATAGTCCGAGGAATGCTGGTTGCTATTTCTGATTTCCATAGCCAGCGGCGTCCCGGTGGTGTGGCCATTAAAAAAGCCGGAAAGGATTTCGAAAGCGTCTTTCTCCTTTCGCGGCGTAGCCATAGCAGAGCTCCCCGGCGCGCGGCGAGCCATTTCTTTTCTGATTTCTTCCCAGTCGATGGCAATCCCCGCCGGAAGGCCGTCAATGACACAGCCAATAGCCGTCCCGTGGGATTCACCAAAGATGGTGACTTTCAATGTCTGTCCAAATGTATTGCTCATAAGTTCTCCTCGTGGGGAAATAGGAAATAGTAGTCGGTGGTCAAGGCGCGACTTCCGTTGGTGTATACATGGCGATAATACCGTTATCGTGCTTGGTAGTCAGTAGTCAGTAACCAGTAATCAGGGCGCGTTTTCTGCCGGTGCCTACAAAGAGATGATGCCGCTATCGATTTAGTCGGGGCGCCCCCGGCTATTAAGTCAAATGCGCCCTGCCCACCGATCACTAATTACGGATTACTAAACCGATTACTCTCCTTCCTCCATCACATAATTTCCTGTCTCATCCAGATGTCCCTTGAGATGAAGGAGCTTGGGCGCGTCTTCAGCGTCGATGTAGAGAGATTTGCCGCGCTGGATGCCGGCGGCATTGCCATAGGGGGTCTTGAACTGTCTCCAGTTCGGCGACCACTCGGCTTGGACGCCGGCGGCTTTGGCCAGGTTCATGGCGGGGATGTAAATGTGGCCATCCTTGCCATAGGCGTTGAAGTCCTGTTTCTCCCCGTTCACGTAGAGGTCATAGACCTTCGCGATGTAGCGGGGCTGGCCGTCAGAAGCCCGGATAGCGCTCTCGAGGGCGCCATCTTCCACCAGGCCGGCCACGCCGAAGGGGGAAATCTTATTTCTCACATCTTTCGCCGTGAGCGGCTGGATCTGGTAGCCATCGGGATAAATGTAGTACACCACCGTGTGGTCCGGGTCTTTCTCCACCACCACGCGCTCGTACTTGATGTCTACGGGGATGCCCTTCACGATGTGGTCGAAGAGGTCCTCCACATCCTTCTCGTACATCCGCACGCAACCATGAGAAGCGTAATTGCCGATGGACCGGGGCGAATTGGTGCCGTGAATGCCGTAGTTGCCGCCGAGGCCGATCCAGCGGTAGCCCAGGGGGCAGTCGGGGCCCGAGGGCACTTCCACCGTCGGGTTGTCCGGGTCGATCCAGGTGGGATTTTTCTCCAGGGAAACCACCTTCCGCCGGCCGATGGGCGTAGGCGAAGAAGGTTTGCCCGGCGCCACAGGATACATGCGAATGCCCACGTCGCCCTGGTAAAGCGTCAGGAGCCGGCTGGCCAGGTTGATCTCGATCCGTTTGTCTTCAAACGCCGGCGTCTTCGCCTTCTCCTCTTTGGAAATAGAAATCTCTGCTTCTTTAGGTACAACCACGCCATCTTTGGAAATAGCCCCCGCTGCCTCCACCGCAGCGCCTGCCGAAAGAGCCGCCCAAAGAGCTGCAGCCCATACGATTTTCTTCAACAATCCAATCCCACCTTTGCTATAAATCACTTTCATTCATTATACCACGGTGGAAGGGGAAAGAAACTGGCAAAAATAACAGGAGAGAAAAGGTTTGAGATTCACGAAATAGCCATCAGACAGCTAGGGAACCGCTGTAAATGCCCCCATTCAAAACTCGCAGCGCTATGCATGCACAGCAGAAAGCGCGCCTTATCCCTTATCCCTTATCCCTTATCCCTTATCCCTTATCCCTTATCCCTTAT
>CAVHZP010000079.1:0-8083 GCA_963640485.1 bacterium
AGTGCTTATGTGAAATTGCGGATTCATCAATTTACACAATTTATTATACACTCTCGTTTTAATACCGAAGCAGAAATCATACCATATGACTATATCCTCACCGGATCATTCAATACCGCTTAGTATTTAGAAAAACATAAAACCAGCCTTTAGCTGTAGGAAAACAAGCAAACCTCGCTACGCTCGAAAAATACACCCCCTTTGGTCTCCTTCGGAGCCCACCTTCCCCCCACGGGGGGACTGTAAACAAAACAACCAGCCTTCGGCTGAGAAAAAACATAAAACCGCCCTATGGGCGCAAAAAACAGCAGAGAATTCTCCCAAAAGAGAGTATTCTCTGCTGTTTTCCATTTTCTCGATTCAGGTATCATCGCCAGCCTCGCCAAGCGCCAAACGCGCCCTGACCACTGACCACTGACCACTAATTACCGATTACAAAACCTCTACCGTTTTTTCAAACTAAACAAATCAGAAATGGTAATTGATTCCGATATTTCCGCCAATCCCCTTCTGTCTGCCCATGTAGCCCTTGAGGCCCAGGTCGATTTCCCAGGGGTTGTCGTTGGTGGATTCTTTGCGGAAGCCCAGTTCCAGGAGGGCGCCGCCGCCTTTGGTGGTGGCGGTGCGGATGGAATCGAAGTCTCCATTTATGATGCCTGCCGTGCCGTGGGCATTTCCGCCAAATTCATAGGCGAAGGCCGCGCCGGTGTAGAAGGACCAATCGTTCTGCACCTTATGGTTGTAGCGGCCGCCGATGCGGAGGAGTTTGCTGGTGACCGAGTCGAGGCCGATTTCGGTGATGGCACTGTTCTTGTAATCCAGCCCGCCGGTGTGGTTCAGATAGAACTTGGTGTAAATATCCCAGGAATCTGTATCGCCGGTCTGAATGATCTTGCCTACACCCAGATGGAAGCCGTAGTAGGTCGCGGAGTCATCGAGGCCCAGTGCTTTATTTTCATTCTTGATACGTCCCGCATGGAAGCCTGCTTCGCCGTAGACCGCATTTTTATTTTCGTAACGGAAGAGGACGCCTGCGCCATGGTGAGTGAGGTCACCGGAGGTACGGGCGATGCCTTCGCCGACGCCATAGGTGCTGTAGTTACCGGTACCGCCTTCATAGTAGAGGCCGTATTCAGTATGCGCGCCATTGGAGAGATCTTTCCGTGTGCCCACGCCGGCATTCACATTCCATGTGTTCTGGGAAATATGGCTTCCCGTCTCGGTGCGGGTCTTGCTTCCGCCGATGCTGGCGAAGATCATGGAGCCGCTGCCTTCCTCATCATCGCGGTAGTGTGCCAGGGCGCGGGAAATGCTATCGGTGGTTTCTACGTTGCCACCGGTGATGGCCTGCATAGCAGCAGCCTGCGCCATCACATGGCGATGAGCCGCATCGGTGGCAGTGCCGGTACCTTTCCACATATCTGCTACGAATTGTTTCTTGTCAGCAGAGAGTTTCGTTTCACCTTTGAAAGTGATCGTATCCGCGATGGTCATGTCGATGCTATCGTTATTCTTGATATCCGCTTTGTCCAGATTGTTCGACCCATCGGTATGGATCAGCACCATCTGGTACGTGCCATCGGTGGTGGCGATACTCTTCACGCTGTCTGCATCGAAGGAAAGTTTGGTGGCATCGATGGTTTTGCCGGTGAAATCCACTTTTGAGCCGGTGAAATCGAGCACTGCCTCTCCCACTCTCCACTTCACACCGTCGGCGAAGGTGATGGATTTAATGCCTGTCATCTCCACCTTGAGATTGCCGTCTTCCGTGTTAAATTTCCCTTCCATGGTACCATAGACGCCCTGTTCCTGGATGGCGTAAATGTCCGGGGTACCTTCCGGAAGTGTCCACTTAGAGAAATTATACGTTCCTGTGGCTTCAGCGATAGTGAAATTCTTGCCCGTATCTTTCGTCAGTGCCAGATTGTTCAGCATGACGCCATCCACCAGGGTAACGGTGCCTTCTTCTCTAAGATTGTTGAAACTACGAATAGGCTCCGACACATCGACTATGCCGATGGTCACCTGGTCTACATCCTGGCTGGCAGAGTCAAGAGAGAAAGTCTTCCCTCTGTTGGAGACGGAGAATGTGCGGTATTGAGTGCCGGCTGCCCAAATGCCGTTCGTTGCCTCCTCTTCGCTATAGGAAACCTCACTATACTTGCTTCCATTTTCATCCGCATCGGCGATTTCGAAATATCCATCGCTGGTATCGTTCCGGAAATCAAGAAGATCCTTCTTCGTACCGTCTCCGATATCGGTGATTTTGATAGTGTCTACATCGATGAGAATTTTGCCGGACAGGGTATATTCGGTATCGTCTTCATTATCCGCTACCATCAAAGCATTTCTCGCCACATTCGTCTCGTTCGCTGCGCTCGGCACCTTCGACAGATCCACGCTGCCCCCTGCGACGCCGGTGATTATTTTCTTTCCGATGGTATAGGTGAGATCATAGGTGTTCTTAGCCGCGCTCAAGGTCGCTGTGAGCGTATCTCTATGGGTACCCGTGGTGATAATGCCGGTTTCTGTGGTATCTCTGAAATTAACCGTAGGCATGTACGAGAATGCAGCATTTGTGCTGCGATCGAAATACTCTGTTACCATCTTTGCATTGCCTGCATTGGTACCTTCGATATGCACCAGCGTCATCTTATCTCCGGTTTGCACGGTCTCATCGGTCTCGCCGCCGAAAAGATTTCCCGCTACATGGATCGTGGTCCCGCCGTAATCCTGCTTATTCTCCGTATTGCTGTAGATCGTGCCGTCATTTTCCCACTTGGTTTTCTCAGTGGTTTCCTCCTTGCCGATCTTGGCAAGATCTACGGTAATATCGCTCAGATGCGAGTCGGTCACCTGGGCATTGACTTTCATGTTGTTGTCTTTGCCATCAGTCTTTGTGATTTCCAGCTTGGCGCTACCTTTGACAGTCACCGCTTTCGTGGTTTCGTTGTATGTCTCTTTCGACTGGGAGACATCCGACACACTGACCTTGTTTGCCCAATCGGATGCCGACATATGGCCATTGGCATCAAAGAATGTCATGGTATCGCCGGCAGACATCTTGTCCATATTGGCGATCTGGCTACCTTTGAAGACAATCGCTTCGCTCAACGAAGAGAAATCATAGTCTTTATCCAGCGTAATCGCCGTTTCTCCCTTCGTCCAGATGATATCGCCGGTCATCCCCGTCACATAGCCCTGGCCGCGGGTGTAATCCAGTGTGTAATTCGTCTTTCCATCCACCGTCTCGGTCTTTTCGGTGATCCGATCGCCGCGGTCAACGGTCAGCGTCATGCCATAGCCTTTGAGATCGTCCGCATCATCATGGGTACGTTTGTCTGCGTCTTTGTCATAATAGGTCGTCCCGGTTTCTCCATCTCTCTTTGTCCAACCTTCCGAAGCCGAAGGAGCAGTGGCAGACACGGTTTCTTTCGACATCCCCTGCGCATTCAAAAGATGCATGGTTTCGTCTTTCTTCGTTTCCGTATCATCGAAAGAAATAGCAGAGAAATCGACAGCTTCCACATCCTGCCCGGAAAGGGATACAGCAGCCGTATCAGCGGTGCTCCAGGTAATCCCTTCACCAAAGGTAAGGGACTGGAATCCGCTATTGGTTTCAAGATTGATATTTCCGTCAGAAGTGTTATAGGCCGCCTTCACCACTGCACTGATGCCTTTTTCCTGATTTACGGAAATAGTCGTCTCGTCCGTTGGAAGTCCCTTCCAATCCTCGCTATTGAAATTGTTCGCCCCTGTAGCGCCTACCACTTTGAGATTTTGACCGGTGACTTCTGCTATCTTCTTATCAGAATATACGTAAGACGCTCCCGTTGCATCGATGGTGCCCTTGTCCGTGAGATCATTAAAGCTGCGAGCCTCTTTGGAAAGATCCACAGCGCCGATGGTCACGCCACTGGTATCTTTCTCCACGGAATTCAGATAGATGACTTTCCCGTCAGTGGAGAAAGTTCGATCCTGGTTTCCGCTGGCTTTTACGCCATTCACTGCCTCTGCATCAGTTTCGGTATAGGTGATATTGCTCTTCGCCTGCGATCCATCCACGGTGACTGTATCGCCGGATAATTTGAAATTTCCCTTGCCTTCATCAGCAGAAAAATCGATGATTGCTGTATCCTTCCCGTCTCCCGTCTTACCGATGACGATATCATTCACATTCACCGTGAAATCCTTATCACCGATCATATACTGATCGCCCGCCGTGAAAGCGTCCGCCGTCAGGTCCAGGTTATTTGTTTTAAACTCTGTGATCGTTTTCTTACCGACACTATAGACCAGGTCATAGGTGCTCTTATCTTCCGATACATTGCTTTTCAGCGTATCGGTATGGGTTCCGGTAGCAACCATGCCATTGGTAGCGGTATCGGAAAAAGCAACATCTTTCGTTGTATCAAATGCAGTGATGTTTCCTTCTGCCCCTGCATTCTTCCCTTCGATATGGAGCAGCGTCATGGATTCACCGGTCTTCACACTCTCATGGGTGGGGCCGGAAACGGTGACGGTGGTAGTCTGCTTCGTCTTGTCATCGTTGTAATCCATGTCAATGCGATAGAGTTCCTTACCGTTTTCCCAATTACTTGCCTCCGTCGTTTTCCCGGTTCCGAGCTGGGAAAGATCAATGATGACACCGCTCAAATATTCATCAGATACAGATGCGATGACTTTTTGGTTAACATCATCTTTTTTGATATTCAGATCGACGCTTCCTTCTACCGTCACGGCACCATGCTGGGCACTATAGTTCTTTGCACTTCCGCTGGGTGTGACAGCTACTTTGGTATCCCACTCTGCCTTTGTCATATACTCTCCGGTATCGAAGAATGTCATAGTATCCCCTATATTGACCTGGTCGGGATTGGCAATGAGCGCATAGGGATCACTGGCGTCAAAAGAGATTTTCCCATCGGCCAGCTCGGTGAAATCATAAGACTCCTTGAGCTTGAGACCCGTACCGCCATTTGTCCAGTTGATCTTTTCGATAGTAAAGTCCGTAGCAATCAGCTTATTCGTCGTGAAATCCACAGAAAAATCGTATTTGTTCTTGCCCTCGCTGTCGGTCTTTTTCGTCTCCGTCGCTATGACCTGATCCGCCATTTTATAAGAAAGCGTCATACCGGCATCGGATACAGTTTGATTGCTTTTTTTCACCAACGAACTATGATAAGCGGTGATGGTGGTATCTCCGCTCTTCACCGTATATGGAGTCCAGCTACTTCCGGGCACCAGCTTGATATTTCCTTCCGAAAGATTTTTCGCATCCAAAAGATGCATGGTTTCCGTATTCCACTTGAGTAAAGTCCACCATGTGTAAATATTCGAAAAATCCACGCTGCCCAGTTTGCCGCCATCAAGCGTCACAGAAGGCTTCCCTGAATAATCCCAGTTCAGTTCTTTATACGCAATGGTCTGGAGACCGTCAGAGGCAAAAGCGATATTTCCATTATCATCTGCCTTCACAGTCCCCGACAGAGTTCCCGTGATGCCTTTTCCATTATCATAGATTTTATAGTCCTTGGCCTCCGTACTATATCCCGTCCAATTGGCAAAAGTGGTATCGCCGCTCGCTTTCGCCAGTATCAGGTTCTTATTATAGAAATTAGCCGCATCGGCCAACGAAGAAAAGCCCTTAATGGAAAGGCCGGAAGTATCGATGGTGCCCTGGTTCACCAGATTTCCGACTTCCTGTGCGTCTTTCGTCACGTCAAAAGTGCCCAGTTTAATTCGGGAAACACTCGGATCGGAAGCGGACACGTTAATCTGCTTCCGGGTATCGTCCACCTGGAAGGTGAGCTTCTTCGTCCCGAATGCTGTCACACCATTGGTCGCAGGCTGTACCGTATATTCCGCGCTGGTAGTAGTCGCGGTTTTCGCACCGGTCCCCCCATTGGTCACAGAAAACGCCCCGTCCCCTGTCACTTTACTCCAATCCAGCAGTGTATAGGTATTGGTAGCGTTCACATTGTCCGGATTGAGGAACTGCATCTGGTTTACATCCAGCGTCTTATCGCCATTCAGCGTATAACCGCCATCCAACGCCAGGCCGCCATCCGCCTTAGACAAATCGAAAGTAGAGGTAGAGAAACCCACGCCGTCAATCGTTTTCTGTCCCACTGTATAGTTCAACTTATATTCATACTTATGACTGAGAAACCCGCTACGTATTTCTTCTATACTCAAGTTATCTGTGTGCGTACCGCTCACTGCTACGCCACCGGCAGATGCATCGGAGAATTTCACATTCTCAAAGGTCTTTGTACCAACCATGCTCTCACTGCCGTATTCCGTTGCGATCTTCCACTTACCGTTCAGAGACAACAACGTCATCGTCGACCCGGCTTTGACACTTGCATCAGTGGTGCCATTTGTAAGAGTATTGGCGATCTTGATGGTCAGGTTAGCGTTCTCCAGCTGGGAAGCATTATAAAGCGTCCCACCCGACACCCAGGCGTCCCCATCGTTTCCGATCTTCGCCAAATCCAGATCCAGGGTCTGCATCTTATCACTTTGCTCGACCAGGGATAATACACTCTTTCCATCAGACGTCCCCACGCTGGTCCCTATCTGGAACGCACCGGAGGTTGTAATCGCCTTGGTGGGATGGAGCGTGTATGCAACGTCTTTTGTCTTCCCCAAATTCTGTTCCACCTTTTGGCGGAATGTCACGTAATCCGTAAAGCCATCACTGATCAGCGGCGTGCTGTTTCCTATCGCCACATCTTCCAGATTATTGATTTTCAAAGAATCAAGATTGACAGAGAGGCCGCTACTGCCGTAATCGAATTTGCGATCCATGTTAAAGATCGTTTTGTCACTGCCCCACGTGATGCCGCTGTCCTCAAAGTCCAGATAGGATTTCGAAGGATCTTTGACTGTATAGTACAAATAGCAATTCTCGGTATCAGTAGGTTCGATCGATAGCTGATGATCCCGGTCAATAGACAATTTGGCCCCATTTTCCTGTTTTTCCGTAGTTCTCACTACGCGGCACCCCGAGGAGTTCCACGCGTAGTCGTTAGCGAAGTATTTCCTATAATGCGCAGCAAACCCGGTGTTTCCATTAAGAACGGTGTAAAAACGGGTAAGCAATTTCTTCCCGGTGGAAGCATTGTAGGCGTAAAAGTTATCCGTCAAGTTAAACGTGAGATTTAAAAACACACCCTTTTTCGACCAGTAGACGTCTAAATAATGATCGCTATCGAAATTCGAAGAGTTCGTCCAATCAAATGAATTCTCGTACCTAAATTCCAACGACGATTCTGCATACGGAACAAGAGCGTGAACTCCCATCGGAACTGCCACGGCCCCCAAAAGCGTCAGCGCCACCGCTGATCTCAGCATCCCTTTTTTCATGCTTTTTCTTTTCATGCTGCTTTCCTTTCTGTCTCTTTTATTTTTGAAAAACAAATTTCAAATAAAGAAATACTATAACATTTCATTTTATTATTTTATCATAGCTTTTATGCTTTTTGAATGAAAAAATGGCGATAGTGGCTGTATATTTTTCCCGCCGGGGCGGTTGGCTTTGGGCTTTTCGAGCGTAGCGAGATTGTACGGTTTACAGTCCCCCCTTCGGGGGGATAGGTGGGACCCGTAGGGGACCAAAGGGGTGTATTTCCTCAGCCGAAGGCTGGTTGATTTGTTTTTTTCGGCCGAAGGCCGGTTGTTTGGTTTTCCCCAGCCCAAGGCTGGTTGGCTTGTTTTTTCGGCCGTTAGGCCGGTTGTTTTGTTTTTTTCGAGCGCAGCGAGGTTGTACGGTTTACAGTCCCCCCCTTCGGGGGGATAGGTGGGACCCGTAGGGGACCAAAGGGGGTGCATTTCTTCAGCCGTAGGCTGGTTGGCTTGTTTTTTATCGGCCGAAGGCCGGTTATTTGGTTTTTTAGCAAAAGCAGAAAGCATGTCATATGACTCCTCACATCAGCTTTTTATACCGCTTAGTATTTAGAAAAACCATACAACCGCCCTTCGGGCGAAAAAAACATACAAACCAGCCTTCGGCTGAAAAAAACAGCCTCGCTTCGCTCAGAAAATACACCCCCTTTGGTCTCCTTCGGAGCCCACCTTC
>CAVHZP010000080.1:0-4162 GCA_963640485.1 bacterium
GGCTCTGGGGGAAGAGGCCATCGGACTGGCTTCTTTCGGAAAGAGCGGTCTGGTGCGTACCGGCTTTGACGGCCCCGGGGGCACTGACGGTACTTGCATCGCGGTGCAGTCCATCGGCAGTGCATTCCGCCGGTTGCAGGAAGGTCGCGTGGTGTATTTGGATATTCCTTGCGGCTTCGATGGGTACCACAGCGACAAGACGGTGGTTTATTTCTATGGAAATCTGGCGAAGCATCCGGAAGGGCAGCGTATAAAAGAGGCGCAGGAAAAATGCCTGGCCCTGGAAAATGAAGTGGTGTCTCTCATGAAGCCGGGCGCCGTGCTGGAGGACCTGTACCTGACGCCCATGTCTCATTTTGAAAATGTCTATGGCGATGGTTTCATGAACGGTGGTAAATTCCTGGGCCACAGCATCGGGCTTGTCATGGATGAAGCGCCGGCGATTGCGAAAGGGTTCAAGCAAATTCTGAAACCCGGTATGACTTTCGCTGTAGAGCCGAAAATCGCGCTCCCGGGAATCGGCATGGTAGGCACTGAAAACACCTATGTAGTCACAGAAAAAGGCGCCCGCTCCCTGACAGGATATTCCCATGCATTGCGGGAAATCACGGATTGAGAGATTTGCGGATTGAGCGTTGGATTGCATAAAAATTCGTATGATTTCTGATTCTTCGATTTAAGCAGCGTTTCCTTGGTTTACACAAAAGCCTTGTGCAGATTTCTTTTATTGGCGCAAGGCTTTTTAATTGACATCTTTACGAAATTTTAATACAATGAAATTCGTGTGTGTATCAATATAAATAAGGAGGTATAACTATGAAGGCTCCTATGGAAGAACTGAAAGAGTTTGCGAAGCGAAACAGGGAAGAGATGATTCTTTTCTGGGAAAGTCTGGTAAATATGCAGGCGGGCACCAAGGAAATCGACCGGGTGAACCGTATCATGGATTTCCTAAAGAAGCATTTTGACATAGAAGGAATTTCCTGCCATCTGGTGGATACGAAGGGCAGCGCCAATGTGCTGGTGGCAGAGCTGAACCCGGAAGCGCCGGGAAAGCCGCTGCTTCTGTCGGGACACTGTGACACCGTATTTCCTTCGGGCAGCTATCCGGAGGATCCGTTCCACATCGAGGACGGCTTCGCCAGAGGTCCCGGCGTGGTGGATATGAAAAACGGGGTCGCCATGATTTTCTATATGATGGTGGCTTTGAAACACTTCGGCTTCACCGAACGGCCGGTGAAAGCGGTACTGGTGGGGGACGAGGAAACGAGCCATTCCGGTGGCATCGCGGACCAGATCCTCATGGACGAGGCGAAAGGCGCGCTGTGCTGCTTCAACATGGAAAGCGGTCGCATGGATAATTGCCTCACCGTAGGGCGCAAAGGCTGCCTGGACTGCCACATCACCGTTCGCGGCGTGGCAGCGCATGCGGGAAATGATTATCTGAAAGGGAAGAATGCTATCGTAGAAATGGCGCAGAAGTTGCCGCTCATGCAGGCGCTGACGAAGTACGACGAAGGCCTCACGGTCAGCGTCGGCGTCATCAAAGGCGGCATGGTTTCCAATGCGGTGCCGGATTATTGTTACGCGGAAATCGACGTGCGCTACAAGAAACAGAAGGATATGCTGTGGGTGGAAGAAGAAATTCGCAAGATTGCGGAAAAAACTTTCATCGAAGGCACCGAGACAGAAGTGGAATTTGTAGCACCGATGCCTCCATTTGAAGAAACTGAGGCAAACCACAAGCTGTTGTCCTTTATCAATTCGGTGGCAGCGGAAGGTGGCTATCCGGCTTTCGGCGGCATTTATGTAGGCGGCGGCTCCGATGCGTCCTATATTTCCAGTGTCGGCGTACCCACAGTGTGCTCCATGGGTGCGCAGGGCTCCGGGGCTCACACCATGGAAGAGCGGGCTTCCGTAGACAGTTTCTTTGACCGCTGGGTCATTACCACCGCGGCGATCATGGAAGCGGAACGTTTTGAAACAATGAAGTAAGGGGAGAATTTCATTCATGAAAGAAGATGTAAAAGCATTTAAAGCACCAAGTCCCATTTTGATTCTGGTGTGCGTCATTGTGTTGTGTGCCATCGCCAGCTATGTGATTCCTGCCGGCGTCTATGAACGTATAAAAGATGTGAATACAGGAAAGATGGTCGTCGATCCGTCTACCTTCCACTATGTAGCACAGAATCCCACAGGATTCCTGGATTTCTTTACCGCTATCAATAAAGGTTTCAAAGGTGGCATCAGCATCATCGCCTTCCTCTTCATGGTAGGCGGTTCTTTGAGCATCCTGGCAAAGACCGGCGCCATCGTGGCAGGGCTTTCCACACTGGTCAAGAAAATGAAAGGCCATAGCATCCTGATGATTCCGGTCCTCATGGTCACACTGGCTACCTTCTCCACCCTGGCAGGCTGCAACGAAGAATATCTGGCCTTCACGCCATTGGTGGTGAGCGCAGCGTTGGCGCTGGGCTTCGACTCGCTCACGGCGCTGGGCATCCTTTTCTGCTCCGTTGCTGCCGGTTATGGCGCCGGTGTGACGCAGCCATTCTCCGTAGGCGTAGCGCAGGGCATCGCCGGCGTTCCGATTTTCTCCGGACTGCCATACCGCGTGGCACTCTTTGTGATTCTGGTTTCCATCAATATCGCCTTCGTCATGTACCATGCCTACAAGGTGAAAAAGAATCCGAAGAGCAGCCCGGTCTATGAAATCGACCAGGCAAAAATCGGCACCATCACTCTGGATGAATCGGCGCACCTCACCACCCGCCAGGGGATTTCCCTCTGCCTCCTGGGGCTGAACTTTGTGTGCATCATCATCGGCGTTTTGAAATTTGATTTCTACATGAATGAAATTTCTGCCATGTTCATTATCATGGGTCTTCTCTCCGGCATCATCTGCAAACTGTCGCCCAATGACATCTGCGATGCCTTCCTGGACGGTTGCAAAGGCATGATGCTTCCTTGCCTTGCCGTAGCTATGTGCAAAGGCGCTACCATTCTGCTGGACAATGCAAAAGTCATGGACACCATCATTTTCCATCTGGCAGGCATTCTCGACGTGTTCCCGTCGTCCGCGATCGCTTTCGGTATGTTCATCATCCAGGACGTTTTCAATATCCTGGTGCCATCGTCCTCCGGACAGGCGGCGATTTCCATGCCCATCATGGCACCGCTGGCAGACATCGTGGGCCTCACCCGTCAGACCTCCGTCTTCGCCTTCACCCTGGGCGATGCTTTCACCAACTGCATCAGCCCGGCATCCGGCGCTACCATGTCCTACCTTGCTATGGCGAATGTGCCTTATAAGAAATGGTTCCGCTTCGTGCTACCCCTGGTCGGTATCTGGTGGATCGTGGCCTTCTGCTTCCTGACTTATGCCACCGCCATTCACCTGGGACCGGTGTGAGTAGAAATAGAAATCAAAAAAGCTGTGAGATTTTGCGTCTCACAGCTTTTTTGTTTTGTAGTGATTAGTAGGGCGCAATTGTTGCTAGTGCCAAACGAGTCCTGATTACTGATCACTGATTACTAATTACTAAACTATTATCGCTAGGAAGATTTATTTTACCGTATTTCTCAGTGTTCCAATCGGATCGATGGTGATTTCCACCACATCGCCGGCTTTGAGGAACTGGGGCGGATTGAGACCCATGCCCACGCCCTGCGGGGTGCCGGTGGCGATGACATCGCCGGGCTGCAGCGTCATGCCGTCGGAGAGGATAGAAATCAATTTCGGAATGGAGAAAATCAGGTCGGTGGTGGAGCCTTCCTGGCGGAGATGGTCATTCACCTTCGTGTAAATGGTGAATGGCACCGGCCAATCGCCAATCATGACAGTGGGGCCCATGGGGCAGAAAGTATCGAGGCTCTTACCGCGGAACCACTGGAGATGTTTCTTCTGCAGGTCTCTGGCGGTGACATCATTGATGATGGTGTAGCCGTACACATATTTCATGGCGTCTTCTTCGGCTACATTGGTGCAAGTCTTGCCGATGATGACCCCCAGCTCGCCTTCGTAGTCCACTTCTTTGGTGACAGACGGGTGGCTGTTGATTTCTTCGTTGGGGCCGATGACGGATGTGGTGGCTTTGGTAAAGAAAATGGGGTTATCCGGATTCTTGGCATTCACGTCCTGGTCGAATTCTTTGACATGGGC
>CAVHZP010000080.1:4172-7992 GCA_963640485.1 bacterium
GGTAATTCTTGCCGATGCAAAGCACATTGCGACGGGGGTGGAAGGGGACTTCCAGACGCACATCCTTCAAGGAAATCGGGGTGATCACCTTGTCCTTCTCATTCATCTCCAGCGCATGGGCGAGATTCAAAAGTCCATCTTCGCCGCTTTCGATGAATTCACCCATGGTTTCCGCCAGGGGAATGAAATAGGTTTCCTCCAAATCGCGAGCGGAGTAAATGGAGTCCCCATCGGCAGACAACACGCCCCACTGGCGGTCGCCCTGATAGTTATAAGATACAAGTCTCTGCATAGTATGCCTTCTTTCTGAAAAATGATTGGTGATTTCATTATACCACATGCAAAAATACCGCGGAGGTATCGAATGCCTTCGCGGTATTTTATTTCCTTATATGTCCTTAGATGGTGTGGGAAGAACCAACGACTGCTTCAATCTTATGTTTTACCATCTGTTTTACGGCTTCTCTAGCCGGTTTCAGGTAGCCTCTGGGGTCGAAGTTTCCCGGATCCTTCATGAGGGCTTCGCGGATGGCGCTGGTCATGGCGAGGCGGATATCAGTGTCGATATTGATTTTGCAGACCGCCATGGTAGCGGCTTTGCGGAGCATATCTTCCGGCACACCTTTGGCGCCGAGGACTTCGCCGCCGTACTGGTTGCATTTTTCTACAAATTCAGGAATGACGGTGGAAGCGCCGTGGAGGACGATGGGGTAGTTCGGCAGAAGTTTGCCTACTTTTTCCAGACGTTCATAGTCCAGGTAAGGTTCGCCTTTGTACTTGTAAGCGCCATGGCTGGTACCGATGGCGATAGCGAGGGAGTCGCAACCGGTGAGGGCTACAAATTCAGCGGCTTCTTCGGGATCGGTGAAGATGGCATCTTTCGCGTCGACACTCACCAGGTCTTCAACGCCGGCAAGGCGGCCCAGTTCGGCTTCGACGACGACGCCTTTGTCGTGGGCGTATTCGACGATCTGCTTTGTGACTTTTACATTTTCTTCGAAGGAGTGTTTGGAGCCATCGTACATGACGGAGGTAAAGCCGCCGTCGATGCAGGCTTTGCAGATTTCAAAGGAGGAGCCGTGGTCCAGGTGCAGGGTGGTGGGGACTTCCGGGTAATCCTGCAATGCAATCTTGACCAATCCGACGATATATTCCTGACCGGCGTAGTTGCGGGCGCCTTCGGAAGCCTGGAGAATGACAGGGGACTGTTCTTCCTTTGCAGCTTCCATGATGCCCTGGATGATTTCCATGTTGTTCACATTGAATGCACCAATGGCATAGTGACCTTCGTACGCTTTTTTAAACATTTCCGTAGTTCCTACGAGCGGCATAATGATACCTTCCTTTCGGCTTGCAGCCTAAATAGTATACACAATATAAAAGCTTTTGAGGAAATAAAAGCGATATATTTCTCTTTTCCTATTATACTCAATGGGTCTTTATATTTCCATAGGTATTTTAAGAATTATTTTCAATGGAGTTTTAGTAGTCGGGGATCGTTTGTTCGCGGGAGGCAATTGCATGAAACTTATTATCGCAGCGTTTCCCTAATTACTAAATCGATAGCCGTAAAAGCTTTCAGGTGAATCTATAGTTAAACGCGCCCTGATTACTGACCACTGACCACTGACTACTAATTACTAATTCCCATTGGCTATTTTCTGCAAAAAGCTATATAATTATAGGGCATAATTTTTTACGAAAGAAATAAAAATTCTAGGAGGAGATTTTTGTGTTAGCATCCAAATTATACAGCCCGACTTTGAGAGAACTGCCTGCCGACGCGGTGGTTATGAGCCATAAATACATGTTGAAAGCAGGAATGATGCGCAAGATTGCCAATGGCACTTATGCATACCTGCCTTTGGCTTTCCGCGCTATCCAGAAGGTGGAACAGATTGTCCGCGAGGAAATCAACAAGACCGGGGCGCAGGAAATCCTGATGCCCATCGTGCAGCCGGCGGAAATCTGGCAGAAAACCGGCCGTTGGGCTGTGTATGGAGAGGAAATGTTCAAACTGCAGGATCGCCATGGCCGCGATTACTGCCTGGCGCCGACTCATGAAGAACTGGTGACCACGCTGGTTTCCATGGACACGTCTTCCTACAAGCAGCTTCCGGTTTCTGTATATCAGATCCAGAACAAGTACAGAGATGAAAAGCGTCCGCGCTTCGGCCTCATGCGCAGCCGCGAATTTATCATGAAAGACGGCTACACCTTCGACATGGACGAAGAAGGTTTGGACAAGCAGTACAAGCTCATGTATGATGCGTATTTCCGCATTTTCACCCGTTGCGGCCTGAAATTCCGCCCGGTCATCGCTGACTCCGGCGCTATCGGCGGCAATGCGTCCCACGAATTTGAAGTTTTGGCAGACAGCGGCGAAGCAGATATCGTGTACTGTGAAGATTGCGATTTCGCAGCGAACATCGAAGCCGTGGACCCGAATACCCTGTCCTGCGACATTCATAATGACAAGGAAAAAGAACTGGTGGAAACCCCAGGGCAGCACACCATCGAGATGGTCTGCGATTTCCTCCATGCCGATGTGAAACAGTCGGTAAAGGCTGTGGTGTACAAGCTCGATGACACCGTGGTGCTGGCGATGGTTCGCGGCGATCATGAAGTGAATGAAGTAAAACTGCAGAACATTTACGGCGCTATCAATGTAGAAATGGCGTCGGAAGAAGACCTCCTCCGCTGCGGCCTCACTGCCGGATATATCAGCCCCATCGGCCTGAAGAAGGTGGAAGGCTTCGACATCATTTGCGATAGCTCTGTGATGGAAATGCAGGACGCTTGCTGCGGCGGCAACCAGAAGGATATGCACTATATCCACGTGAACCCGGCCCGCGACTTCGGCGACGTGAAGGTGGCAACCATCCGCCAGATCGATCCGGAAGATGTATGCCCCCACTGCGGCGGCCATATTGTCATCACCAAAGGCATCGAAGTGGGCCAGGTATTCAAACTGGGCACGAAATACAGCGAAGCCCTGGGCGCTACCTTCCTGGATAACAATGGCAAATCTCACCCCATGGTCATGGGCTGCTACGGCATCGGCGTCACAAGAACCGTGGCTGCTTCCATCGAGCAGAACCACGATGATGACGGCATCATCTGGCCGGTAGCTATCGCGCCGTATGAAGTGGTCATCGTACCGGCAAACAACAAGTCCGAAGAAGTCATGGACGCAGCGAAGAAGCTGTATGAAGCCATGGAAGAAAAAGCGGACGAAGTGGTACTGGACGACAGAAACGAAAGAGCCGGCATCAAATTCAAAGACGCCGACCTCATCGGCTACCCGGTCCGCGTGACCATCGGTAAGAAGTGGCAGGAATCGGGCAATGTAGAAATCCGCCTCCGCCGCACCGGCGAAACCATCGAAGTACCCTATGAAGAATGCAAAGCCAAGGTCATGGAAATCCTGGCGGAATTGCACGAGAAGAATCAGTAATTTGTAGTGGAGGGGCTGCTGGTGCGTACATAGTGGCGTCGCTACTAGCTGCTAGCTGCTGGCTGCTGGTCGGCTAGGGAACCAACCTCCACCGCCGAAGGCGGTCCCCCTCCTTCCAGGGGAAGGAGGTTAAAAATGTATGGACCTTCCGAAGGAAGGTCCCACCTTATAAAAACCCCCTTCCTCTGGAAGGGGGAGGGCCCGAAGGGCGGGCAATGTTATTAAGTTAAGGATTTTTCATGCTGCAGCTTGAAGCAGATTGTTACACTAGCGTAAGGGAGTAGACCCTTGGAGAAGGGTCGCGCGATAGCGCCGGATAGAAATGCACCGAAGGTGCATACTCAGCAGTAGCCCAAAGTATGC
>CAVHZP010000081.1:0-7991 GCA_963640485.1 bacterium
CTCGGAATTGCAGACCCGCGCTCTCACGGGCATCCGCTCTGTGGTGACCGGTGACTTGATGGAAGAATAAGCCTTGGTCTAAGGAAATCAAAGCAAAGAAAAGCGCTCCCCGCGTTTGGTGGGGAGTGCTTTTTTATTTGCTCTTCCCATGGAAGAGCCTTTCCTTTTTAACCTCCTTCCTTTGGAAGGAGGGCGATGGCCTTGGCCGGGAGGTTAGCTTCAGCGCCATCATCCGGCCTTACGGCCACCTTCTTCCGGGAAGAAGGCTTGTACGCATTTGACGAAGCAGTCAAACGTGCCAAGCCCTCTTCTCTGAAGAGGGTGCCCGTAGGGCGAGCGATGCTTTTGAAAGCAGTGAGCCATCATCCGGCCTTACGGCCACCTTCTTCCAGGAAGAAGGCTTGCCCAGAACCAACCCCCGCCCTTCCAGCGGAAGGGCGGATTTTTGGTAGGCTCTTCCCTGAGGGGCATTTGAAAAGAGCTCCCCGAAGGGAGCTCTTTTCTTGTAAAGCAATCTTAGAATCTGTAGTTCAGTTCCACGCCCCAGGTATCTTCGATGTCGCCATAATATTCGCGGGCTTCATCGTCACCAGTAGCTTTGGCTGCAAAGTTGTAATATACATCGAGCTCTACATTCTTCTGCAAAGCCACTCCGGCTTTTGCTACCCAAAAATGCACATCTACATCGTCATAACCCCAACCATTAAGTGTACGGATAAGGCCATAATCCAACTGATCCGTCATATCCAGGGCGGAATTACCAAGGACATAAGCCCCGCCCTGTGCTTTTACATAGTGGAGACCCAAAGACCAGGATCCTGCCTTCTTCGGATCTACCTGACCATAGGTAAGGCCGGCCGTCCACAGGGCCGCGTGATCATTGCCGGATGCTTTGGTGCGGACATAGTCACCATCGAGGGTAAATTTATTTCCCAGGTCTACCGTCGCACCGGCGCCCCATACGGAGAATTTGCCAATGGGGTCATCACCCGGCTCTTCTGCATACCAACCGTCCGGTGTATTGGTATTCTTCAAGTAGAAGGCAGAGACATCGGCTTTCTCACCGAAGTGACCGGTGAGTTTCCCATACCAGGCCTCCATGGAAGCCGTGCCGTCATAGAAAAGGCCGTCGTTGTATTCTGGTGGAACATCGGGGGATACGTACGAAGTATCTTTATACGCATCTTTGAAACGGCCATAACCGGCTTCGATTCCGATTTTACCATTATCATAACCAGCCACAATACCGTCGAAGACACCGTCTTCATCCCAGAAGGTACCGGTCTGGTCGAGGGCTACACCCTGGCGGCCGATGGTGACATAGGTCTTTTCATTGGGTTCCCATTTCGCGTAGAGACGATCCATGGAGGTGGTGGAGGAGTTGCCGTCCCGGAAATCCATTTCATTGACGAAGCGGCCATGGACGCTGACCTGATCATTTACCTCACCTTTCACATTGATACGCATACGGCCGGTCCAGGAATCAGACTTTTTCCAAGGTTTCTCATTCTCATCCATTCGGGAAGGCTTACCATAGGCATAATTCCGCTGGTACTGCATGCGGGCGTCACCGGACCAGTAGAGATTCCCCACTTTCTTTTCCAGGTTGGACACACGGACGCCCAAGTTGGAAAGTTCATCAGCGAATTCAGCGGCCAGTTTGTTCAGTGTGGCTTTCTGCTCTGCGTTCAGCTGGTCTTCCTTCGCCAGCATGCGGGCTACAATCTGCGCCAATTCGTAGCGGGTCATATTTCTTTCGCCTTTGAAGGTGCCATCAGGGTAGCCTTCTACGACGCCCTGCACGGACAGGTCAGAGACAGCTGCATAGGCCCAGTCATCCTGGGACACATCGGAGAATGGATTGGCTGCGTAGGATACACCGGTGGTGAGGGCCATAGCGGCAGCGATAGCAAGGATTTTTTTCATCATCAATCACTCCTTCTGAAAAACAAAAAACGAACCGTTTCACCCGAAGGGGAAATGGAACGTTCTGCCAGAGTGACCGTGTTTCCTCGGCGCCTTTTCTTCCCCGCTCCCGGGCTTCTGACCTTACTATAGCATGTAGGACCGTGGTCGAATAGCTGGAATTTAGTACAGGGGGGACACATGTGAAGGAGCTGGCGCATTTGACGGTGGCGTCATTCGGGATGATTACCGCTATCGGTTTTGTAGTCGGTAATCAGTAGTCGGTGGTCGGGACGCGATTGGCGTCTTTCCCACATAAAGGTTTTTCCCAATATATATGGGTAGCGCCAAATGCGCCCTAACTACCGACCACTGACTACCGATTACTAATCCCGCATCCGCAATTATCTCCAGCTGTCGCCATTCCCCACCCACCAAATTACTGATTAAAAATCTTAGCAATGGGGTTATTGATAAAGAGATCCGCCTCATTGATGTAGCGGCGCACCATTTCTACAGAGCGATGGCGGGTCTGTTTCATGATGAGGCGTTCTTCGATGCCATGGGTAGCGGCGTAGGTGGCGAAGCCGTGGCGGAGGCTGTGAGCGCCATAGAGGGCCGGATCGAGGCCGATGGCAGCGGCGTATTTCTTCACGATGAGGTTGATAGATTTGTCGCTGATGCGGCGGGTGGAAGGTTTGCCGTTTTTAAGAATGCTGCGGAAGAGCGGGCCCTCCTTGATTTCCGCTTTCGAGGTCCAGGCGCGAAGGGCGGCGATGCAGTCAAGATTTTTATCCTTGAGATAAGGAATGCCAATCTGCTGGCCTTCCTGGGTCTGGTCAGTTTTGGATTTCCGGATGGTGACGACGATGCCTTGCGGAAATTTCTTGATATCTTCCACGTCAAGACCCGCCAGTTCGCTGCGGCGGAAGGCACCCATGAATCCCAGAATCAGAATGGCGCGGTCGCGGAGGCCCTGGAGTGTGGAGAGGTCCATGACGCTCACCATTTCTTCCAGCTCTTCCCAGTAAATGGGCGTCTTCCCCACTTGAATAGAGCCTTTGAGGCGGGTGAGGCCGATGAGGGCTTCTTTCACCACCCAGGCTTTGCATGGATTCGTGGCAGCACGGCCGGCAGCGTTGTAGTTTTCGGAAATCGCACTGATGCGGCGCTTGATGGTGGCAGACTTCGCGTAGTCGGCCAGATCATTGATGTAATTTACGATGGTTTCCGGCATGGCAGGAAAGGCAATCTCCTTGTGGTATTTGCACCAGTCGCAGAAGTCGTTCCAGTCAGATTCGTAGGCGTTCAGTGTATTTTCCGATTTTGTCTCAGAGAGAGCCGCGAGGCTCTTTTCCGAGAGCCCCTGGGTTTCCAGATTTTGGGACAGGTCCCGAAGGTAAAAGTTTTCAGACATGATTGTTTCCTATAAAATACGGTGAATTTGATTTCCCTATAGTATAAAATAAGAAGACGAGAAAATGAAGGGATTAAAAATAGGGATAAGGACGCGTTTTCCACTTCCTCTCCCTCCTCGAAATGATGTTACGAGTAGTACGCAAGCCTTATCCCCTATCCCTTGTCCCTTATCCCTAAAAAGCCAAGGAGGCCCTATGCCCTACAGTGAATTGGTCAAGTCTTTGAATCCCATCCGTTCGTATATGCGGGATTTTTTTGTGTACGGCTTCAAGAATCGCAGTGATTTCCCGGAGAGCCAGCGGCGGAGCTATGACAACGAGAAGCGGCGCATGGAGAGCTGGCTGGCGGATTACATGACTTTTCACATGGATCAGCGACGGAAAAATTCGTATCTCTCCATCGATACTCGCGAAGTGGCGGCGAATCCGCTGCATCGCGTATTTCTGGCGAAAAGTTTTACGGACATGGATGTGGTGCTGCATTTCTTTCTGCTGGATATTCTCGCCGACGGGACAGAGCGGACGACGGGAGAGCTTTGGGACACGCTGACGACGCACTATCCTCTGTCTGACGTGCCCGACGAGTCCACGATCCGGAAGAAGTGCAAGGAGTACACGGAGCTGGGGCTCCTGGAGAAGCGGAAGGCGGGACGAAATGTGTATTACCGGCTCATGCCGTCTCTCGATGTGAACGCGCTCCCGGAGGCGTTGCGCTTTGCAGCAGAGACCCTGCCACTGGGAGCGGTGGGTTGTTTCCTTACAGATGGCAGGAAATCCCCTATTCCCATGGCTTTCAAGCATCACTATCTGTTTGCTGCTTTGGATGAGGAAATACTGGAGCTCCTGTTTGCGGCGATTTCGGAAAAACGGGAGGTCTCGCTGCTCTTGCCACACGAGAAGGAAATCATCGTATTTCCATGGAAAATCTACAGCAGCACCGAGTCCGGGCGGCAATATCTCTTTGGCCTCTCCGACAGGAAACCAATTTTCTGTCGTTTGGATCGCATAGAAATGGTGAAGTCGGGCGACGTGGATCCCGCGGCAGCTGACAAAGAGCGGTTTTTGGCAGAGAAGCTCTCCCATCTCTGGGGCGTTTCCGGCGGTGATTGGGAGACGGTCTACCGCGTGGAAATGGTGATTCGCGTGGAGGCGTCGGAGTCCTTTGTTATCGAGCGACTCGAGCGGGAGCGACGCTGCGGCCGGGTGTCCCGTCTGGCGCCGGGGCGCTGGAAATGGGAGGCCCGGGTCTTTGACCCCCTGGAAATGTTGCCCTGGATTCGCACTTTAATAGGGCGCATAGAGAGCCTCACATCGGACCACCCGACTTTAGAGAAACGATTCCGCAAAGACCTTGCGGCCATGTGGCAGTTTTATGAAAAGGACGGGCATGATGATATTTAATGAAATCTACAGTTCCTACTATCGGGTGCTTACAGAAATCCTTACCTCCGCTGCCTCCCGTCCCATCACGACCGCGGAAATTCGCGAAACCATCAAAAAGTACGCGTTTCTGGAAAGCGGGCAAATCATCCCGCAAAAACTGGAAAGCGGCGACTGGCCACTACTGAAAAATAATCGCTCCGTCCTCACCCGTGAGCCGCAGCGCCCCGCCTCTCTTCTGGAACGCCGCTGGCTCGCTGCCATTCTCACTGATCCCCGGGTGCAGCTATTCCTCCCTTCTGATGATAATATCCCCACTATCACCGCTCCTCCGCTTTGGCAGGAGAGCGACATCGTCTACTACGACCGCCACCTCCAGGGCGACCCTTTTCAAGCCCCGGCGTATATCCGAAACTTCCGCCGCCTCCTCTCTGCCGTACGGGAGAAAAAAGAAGTGGTCATCCGCTACGTGAGCCGGAAAGGGCGCTTCATTTCCTATACCGGAACGATTCTCCAAGTGGAATACTCCCCTAAAGATGATAAATTCCGTTTCCTTCTTCTCTCGAAAGGCCATCCGCAGACGCTGAATGCAGGAAATATCCAAACCGTCACCCTGCTGGACCAGCCGGCGAAAGAGGATTCGCGAAATAGCGAGAAGCCAAGCGTAACCGTAGAAATCACCGACGAACGAAATGCCCTGAACCGCGCGATGCTCCATTTCTCTGATCTGGTAAAAACCACCAAAGCCATAGACGGGAAAACCTATCGCATGACAATCCAATACAACCCCGCTGATGAAGTGGAAATCCTCATTCGCCTCCTCTCCTTCGGCCCCTTCGTGAAAGTCATTGGGCCGGAGGACATGGTGGAAAAAGTGAAAGCGCGACTGGTGAAGCAGAGAGGTTTAGTGATCAGTAATCAGTAATCAGTAGTCAGGGCGCATTTGACGCCTTTCATGCATATTGGGATAGCCGTTATGTGTGAAAGGCGTTTCTCGCGTCCTGACTACCGACCACTAAATTCCTAACGACCAAACGGAAAAACTCACTTTCACAACTTTTTATCCGTGTTCTTTTCCCTTCCTCCTGCTATACTGATTACAGCTCGAGAGGAAGAAGCGCACAGCAAATACAATTACCTGCTAAGAGCAGTAGAGTTTTTCTACATGAGGAAGTGAAAGCTTTCTCGCCCAGGAAATGAAAAGCTTCTAGTCACGATATACCATCTCCCCTCGACGCTCTCTACTGTTCATAGCCCCGAAGTGTTTTCGAAAGAAATCGCCTCGGGGCTTTTACATTGCCCCGGGGAATACTAATTTGGGGCATGACGCTATTCATACATAGCGGCTACACCGATATGTGGGAACAGCGCCAAATGCGGCCCGACTACCGACCACCGACTACCGAATACCAACCCCCTGGCGTCCAAACGACAAAATTCACTTTCGCAACTTTTTATCCGTGTATGTCCCCTCCCCTTTTGATATCCTTATTCTAGCAAAAAACGAAAAATACACAGCAGATTTCAATCGATTTACATGGGCGCACCTTCGGGCGTAGTCAAAGGGCCTATTCTGTATCTTGTCAGAAGCCGGTATAGCTGCCTTTTAAAACTCTCAACCAGTTAAAACGCCGGCTTCTGGATCCTGTTTTTATTTTGAAATGTTCGCACTAGCCCGCCTTATCCCTTATCCCTTGTCCCTTATCCCTAAAAAAGGAGGTCCCCATGCTTACCGCGATTTCCCAGGAATCCAACATCACCTATACAGAAAACGGTGCCACCACCTACCGCAGCAGCGGCACTTGCTGCCTGGATCTTTTCGCCTGCATCGGGGCGATCCGCTGCCGCACGAAAGAGGAAATAGAAAAATTATTTCTCCGCGCCTATACAGAAGACCCGCTCCTGGCGATGAGGATGGTCTTCTACGTCCGGGACGTGCGCGGCGGTCTGGGAGAGCGAAAAGTGCCTCGCATTCTTTTCCATTGGCTTGCTATCCATGAACCGGACGCGCTGGCGAAGAATCTTCCGCTTCTCCCCTTCTACGGTCGTTTCGATGATTTTCTCTGTCTGTTAGATACGCCGCTGGAAGAGGCAGCCGTGGATTTCCTGCGGAAAGGGCTGGCAGAAGATATGAAAAAAGCGGCGGAAGGGAAACCGGTGTCTCTTCTGGCCAAGTGGCTGCCTTCCATCAATACGGCGTCCCCGGAGGCGGTAGCGGCGGCGAAGAAGCTGGCGAAGAAATTCGACATGACGGCTAAGGAATATCGCAAGACCCTCTCCTCTCTTCGTAAGGTAATCCGAATTATCGAAAACCATTTGCGAGAAAAAGACTACACCTTCGCTTACGATAAGCAGCCGGGGCGGGCACTTTTCAAGTATCGGAAAGCCTTCCATCGAAATGACGAGACGCGGTACCGGGATTTCATTGGTCGCGTAGCCGAAGGAAAATCTTCCCTGCATTCGAATACACTCTATCCTTATGACATTGTGCATCCCATCTACAAAGGGTATATAGATGAGGAGGAACCGGACATTTCAGAGGAACAGAGAAAAGTCCTGGATGTGACCTGGCAGTCTCTCCCGGACTTCACCCATGGCGAAAACGCATTGGCGGTGATAGATGGATCCGGATCCATGTACTGGAATTACCGCGGCTGCAGTGTGCGCCCCATCGAGGTAGCAGAGTCCCTGGGGATTTATTTTGCTGAAAGAAATACGGGAATCTTCAAAGACCATTTCATCACCTTTTCTGCCAATCCTACTCTGGTTTCCATCAAAGGCCGGGACATCACGGAAAAGATGCGGTACTGCATGACCTATAACGACTGGACGAATACGGATCTCCAGAAAGTTTTCGACCTCCTCTTGGACGCCGCATTGAAACACCATGTCCCACAGGAAGAGCTCCCCACGAAGCTCTATGTGATCACCGATATGGAATTCGATGCTTGCGATCATCCCACCTGCGGCGAGGACATGGGGGGACAGCCCCGCGCTCCCACGAATTTTGAATTGGCAAAACAGAAATTCGAAGCCGCCGACTACCATCTCCCCCAGGTGGTCTTTTGGAATGTGGCTGCCCGCCACCCCCAGGTCCCTGTCCTTGCCGGTGAAGGCCATGTCACTTTGGTCAGCGGCATGAGCCCCCGCCTCTTCGACTTCGTCACCCACCCGAACTGCAATCCCTATGAGTTCATGAAGGAAATATTGGATAGTGAACGGTATAGAGAAGTGCGCGTTTAGGGAACCGCTGATTAAATCGTTGCCTGAAATCATTCTAGAATTTTT
>CAVHZP010000082.1:0-7862 GCA_963640485.1 bacterium
GGGAGATGCGCATATGCCTTCTTCTCTGAAGAAGGTGGCCGTCAGGCCGGATGATGGAAGTAGAAGCTTTTGGGCATCACCTGCCCTGCGGGCACCCTCTTCAGGGAAGAGGGCTTGGCACGTGGGACTGCTTCGCCAAATGCGCCCTTATCCCTTATCCCTTATCCCTAAACCAACAACGAAAAAAGGAGTTAACTATGTATCGTATCGGCTTAACCGGCGGCGTGGGCTGCGGGAAGAGTACCGTTTCTTCTTACTTGAAAGAGCTGGGCATCCCGGTTATCGACGGAGACAAGTTGGCCCGGGAGGCGGTGACGCCGGGCAGTGATGCCATGAAAAAAATCCGTGACGCCTTTGGTGATGATGTATTCACCGCTGAAGGCACCCTGGACCGGCGGAAGATGGCGGACCTGGTTTTTGCAGACGAAGAGAAAAGGCAAAAGCTCAATGCCATCATCCACCCCTTCATCTGGCATCGCACCCAGGAAGAGCTGCTGAAAGCTCAGGAAAGCGGCGCCGAGGTGGCGGTACTGGATATGCCCCTCCTTCTGGAAATCGGCTGGTACCTTCGAGCCGAGTCGGTGTGGGTGGTCTACGTGCCATTGGAAATGCAGATCCAGCGCGTCATGGGCCGCGACGGCTTCACCCGGGAAGAAGTGCTGAGCCGCATCGGCAAGCAAATGCTTACGGCCAATAAATTAAACTACGCCGACGTAGTGATCGATAACAGCGGGACCATAGAAGAGACCCGGGCGCAGGTGGATGAAGCGCTGAAGGCGCTGGGGGTTAGTGATCAGTGATCAGTAGTCAGTAGTCGGTGCGCGTTTTCCTTAATGTAACCTCCTTCCCACGGAAGGAGGGGGACCGCTTGCGGTGGAGGTTGGCTTGGAAAGCACCTAAGCCACAAACCAACCCCCGCCCTTCGGGCCCTCCCCCTTCCAGAGGAAGGGGGTTAGAAAAGCGGAAGTTGCGAACTGACTACCGATTACCGACTACCGACTACATATTTCGAAGGAGATGAAATCATGAGAACCTCACTGAAAAGAAAGAAGCGAGAGGTGCGGCGGCACCAGGGGAATATGGCAGCCATGGCGTTTACGCTGCTCCTTTCGGCTTTCTGCGTTCTCATGATTTTTATTTTGACTTTTGATCCATATTTCCTAAGGCCCAACAAAGCGGTGTCGCTTCTTATCCAGGAGAGCGCGGCGCAGGAGGATATTTCGCCTTATTTCCTGGAGGCCGTGATTCTGACGGAAAGTAAATTTGATAAACAAGCGGTGTCCCATGTGGGCGCGGTGGGGATGATGCAGCTCATGCCGGATACGGCGCAGTGGATTTCCGAGGAGAGCGGACTTCCGGCGGAGTCCTTGAGCCGGCCGGAGGAGAATATTCCCCTGGGCGCCTGGTATCTTCGCTATCTCCTGGAGCTGTATCACAACAACGAGGTGCTGGCGCTGGCGGCGTACAATGCGGGCCGCGGCAATGTGGACCAGTGGATAGAAGATTACAATTGGGACGAAGGTTTCAATAGAATGAATGAGATTCCTTTCCCGGAAACCAGGGAATTTGTGAAATCAGTGGTGACGGCGCGTGACCGTTTAGCGGAAGAAAAGGGGAACTGACGTGGCAGAAGTCGATGAAAAAACGCAAAAGAAGCGGGACGAGCGGCGCAAGCTCTTCCAGGATTGGGATATAGAGAACGAACTTCCCGCCGACGTGGGTGGCTATAAGCTCCGGCGCATCGACGAGCAGGACGAGCGTATTTACTACGCCTTCGGCTGGTTCAATGAGGAAAACGGCTGGAAGGTGCGGGCGCTCTATGACGAAGAGACGGCGGACTACATGGTGAAGATGGATCTTCACATGATGACGCTGACGGAAATCGAATGTATCACCGGCGATTTCGAAGAATTTAAGCGCCTCGTCACCCTCCTCACCCCCGGCGCCATCGAGAAGGAACTCATCAAGCGGGAAGAGGTTTCTATTTTAGTGCGGGGCAAAGGCTTCATGGTGTGGGACTACGAGGAAACGTTGCCGGAAACCGTGGGCGCTTACCGCCGCATCATCGAGCCATCGCGACCACTCTTAGGGCTCAACGGCTCCTACATCATCGCGGCTTATGAGTGCAAGGAAAAGGACACGGGCATCCTTTTCTTCTATAATGCCTACCGCAATGAATACTACGGCGAACTTCGCGCAAAAGGCATCCCCGGTATCATTCACCAATATGACGCCAAGACCATCACCGCCCTGGAAGGGGAAATCCGGAAGAACCTGCAGAAGGATCTGGAAGAGCTCTATCAGAATCCGGAGATACCGGACTAAAGCGGGAGAACACCAGGGGGAGTGATCCGTAATTAGTAATCAGTGATCAGGGCGCGTTTGGCGCAGGCGCAAACATAGAGATGTTGACACTATGGGGGAGTAGCGGTATGTGCTGTATGTATCCGCCATCGCCAAACGCGTCCTGATTACTGATTACTGACCACTGATTACTAAGCTGACAGCCTTATCCACTCAAAACCTCCCTTGACTCTCTCTTGAAAATTATGATACAATCACAGGGTAAGTTATTTTTATTCATATCAGTTTCCTCGTGAGTGAGCTTCGGCTCACTTTTTCTTATATATGAAAAGGTTTCACGAACCTGTAGATTTACAAAATTGGCAAAGGAGGGCCTATGGCACATAAGGAAATCGAAGGCGCTGTGGAGGCGCTGCTGGAACCGATCCTTTCGGCGGAGGGCATCGAAGTGGTCGATGTGGAGTATGTCCGCGAACGGAATTGGATTCTGCGCATTTACATTGACAAGGAAGGCGGCGTGGATCTCACGGACTGCCAGGAGATCAGCGAGAAAGCCGGCGCGCTTTTGGACGAGAAGGATCTGATCGCAGACAATTATATGCTGGAGGTTTCCTCGCCGGGGCTCGACCGGGTACTGAAGAAGGACAAAGATTTCATCCGCTATGCCGGTGAAGAAGTGGACGTGAAGCTTTTCGCGCCGCTTCCGGGCACCAAGGAGAAGGCGTTCACCGCGCTTCTGGAGGGCCTCTCAGAGGATGGCAGTTTGGCATTGACACTGGAGGGCGGCGAAGCGCTGACCCTTCCTAGAGATAAGATTTCCCAAGTCAGATTACATTTTTCATTTTAAATAGGAGGAGACAGTCATCGTGGACGGCAAGGTATTGTTAGAAGCAGTAGAAGGGTTAGTTAAGATTAAGAAAGTCGATAGAAATATCGTATTTGATGCATTAGAAATGGTGCTCCTCACCGCCTACAAGAAGGAATGTGCCACCAATGCGAAGGCATCGGTGAAGCTGGACCGTGAAACCGGCGAATATAAAATTTACGAAGAAAAGACCGTGGTCGAAGTCATCGATCCGGACAGCGAAAATGCAATCAATGAAATCACCGTGGCAGAAGCGAAGAAGATCGACAGAAGCTACGAAGCCGGCGATATGCTCCGCATCGACGTGACTCCGAAGAACTTCGGTCGCGTGGCTGCGCAGAGTGCAAAGCAGGTGATGATTCAGAAGCTCCGCGAAGCCGAAAGAGGCTCCATTTATGACGAATTCTCCGGCCGCGAAGGTGACGTAATCACCGGCGTGGTGAAATGGAATGAATCCCGCACCATTTTCGTAGACTTGGGCCGCGTGGAAGGCATCCTGCCTTTCGCTGAACAGATCGAAGGGGAAGAATTCAAACCCAACGATAAAATCAAATGCTATGTCCTGGAAGTCAGAAAGACCACCAAGGGACCGGAAATCATTCTCTCCCGCACCCACCCGGGATTGCTCAAGAGACTCTTCGAACTGGAGGTTCCGGAAATTTACAGCGGCACCGTGGAAATCAAGAGCGTGGTCCGCGAAGCGGGCTCCCGTTCCAAGATTGCTGTATACGCTATGGATCCCACCGTGGATCCGGTAGGCGCTTGCGTAGGACCCAAGGGCCAGCGTGTACAGAATATCGTGAACGAGCTTCATGAAGAAAAGATCGATATCGTTCGTTGGGACGAAGACCCGGCTATCTACATCGCCAATGCGCTGTCGCCGGCGAAGGTGGTTTCCGTTTCCGTATGGGAAGAGGAAAAATCCTCCTATGTCATCGTGCCGGACTACCAGTTGTCCCTGGCCATCGGTAAAGCCGGCCAGAATGCCCGCCTCGCTGCGAAGCTGACGAACTGGAAGATCGATATCAAGAGCGAAAGCCAGGCCAATGAAGAAGGCTTCGGCGAAGTCAGCGAAGACGCTGATGATGATATCTTAGGAGATATCGCTTCCGACATCATGGGGGAGGAATCTAAGGAATGAAAGTAAAGAAGATCCCCATGCGCATGTGCGTAGGCTGCAAGGAGCTGAAGCCCAAGAAAGAGCTGCTCCGCATCGTAGCGCTGCCCACCGGCCTGATCGAATTGGACCGTACCGGAAAGAAATCGGGCCGCGGCGTCTATGTGTGTGATGACATCGAATGTTTCACCAAAGCCTACAGCTCTCATGGCCTGGAAAAGTCCTTGAAGCGTCCGGTTTCCAAAGAGGTCTATGACGCACTGAAGGAACAGATCGAGAATGGATGAAGCCGTATACAGGATGCTTGGGCTTTGTATGAGAGCAGGACGCCTGCTTTCAGGAAATGAGCAGGTAGCCGAGGGGCTCAAAAATATAAAAGCGCCGAAGCAGTACCTTTTGATCATTACAGAAGACAGCTCCCCACGGACAAAGGAAGAGTATAGGAGGGCTGCCGAGAGAGCCCGTATTTCCTATAAAATCTTCGGCGAGAAAGAGCGGTTGGGAAGTGCCCTGGGGAAGGGTGTGCGCACCGCGGCTCTCATCGCAGACAAAGGATTTTCCAAAGCCATCGCCGAGAAAATTGATAAGGCTTTGGAAATAAGAAATAAAGAATAGTCGCAAGACATGAAATAGAAAAAGTTGGGAGGCTGCTTATGCAGAAAAAGAAATACAGAGTATATGAACTTGCCAAGGAATTTGGCAAGACCGATAAAGAAGTCATTGAAACCCTGAAGAACAACCACATCGACGTGACGAACCGTCTCTCCGGCGTGGATGACAATGGGAAATCCATCCTGGCCCGCGCTTTCGCAGCCCAGAAGAAACCGGCAAAACGCCCGGTACTGCGCACCGTTCGCTTTGACCAGGGCAGCAAAGGCCAGAGCAGCCAGCGCCAGTCCTACTCTTCCTACTCCACCGAAGACGTGAAGCCGGAAGCACCGAAGGCTGCTCCTGCGCCGGCTCCTGCTCCGAAGGCAGAAGCGCCGAAAGCAGAAGCCCCCAAAGCGGAAGCACCGAAGGCTGCTGCGCCGAAGACCGACAGACCCCAGCGCCGCGATGACCGCCAGGGTGACAGAAGAACCGCCCGCCCCATGGGTGACCGTCCCCAGGGTGACCGCCGTGATGGCGACAGAAGAAATGGCCAGGGGCAGAGAAGCGATCGTTTCAGAAGCGACCGTCCCGCCGGCGACAGACCCCAGGGCGACCGCCGTGATGGCGACAGAAGAAATGGCCAGGGCCCGAGAAATGACCGTTTCAGAAGCGACAGACCGCAGGGGGACCGTCCGCAGGGCGATCGTCCCATGGGAGATAGAAATAGAAACGGCCAGAGCCAGGGCAACCGTTTCAGAAGCGACAGACCCCAGGGCGATCGCCGTCCGATGGGCGACCGTCCGAACCAGAATAGAACCGACCGCCCCCAGCGCCCGGCAGCGCCCCAGGCATCGGAACCGATTCTGGACGAAACCGCACAGAAACCGGTTTCCAGAAGAGCAGAAAAGCCGGTAAAGAAGACCAAGAAAGATTGGGAAAGAAGCCGTAAGGAAAAGGAAAGCGGCTCTTTGATGGCCCGCTCCCTGAGCCAGACCAAGAAGAAGAAGCACACCGCTGACAAGAAGCAGGCTGCGTATCCGACAGAAGTGGAACTGCCGCCGAGCGTCACTGTCAAGGAACTGGCAGAACTCTTCGGCCGCGAAGTGTCTGAAATCATCAAACAGCTCATGATGGACGGCGTCATGGCCACCATCAACCAGAACCTGGACCGCGACACCATCGAAATCCTGGCAGAAGAATTCGGCGTCACCATCACCGAAGCCGAAGCTGCTGCCGATCCGACAGAATACATTCCGGAAGAAGACGATCCGCGTTTCCTGAAGCTGAGACCGGCAGTCGTTACCATCATGGGTCACGTCGACCATGGTAAGACCACCCTTCTCGATGCCCTCCGCCAGACCAATGTGGCTCTCCACGAAGCCGGCGGCATCACCCAGCGTATCGGTGCATACCAGATCCGCTACAAAGGACACAAGATCACATTCCTCGACACCCCGGGTCACGAAGCATTCACGGCTATGCGTTCCCGCGGTGCTCAGCTCACCGATATCGCTGTCCTCATCGTTGCTGCTGACGATGGAGTCATGCCGCAGACCATCGAAGCCATCCACCACGCCAAGAATGCCGGCGTGCCGATTATGGTAGCGATCAATAAGATTGATAAACCCGGCGCAAACCCGGACCGCATCAAGGAAGAACTGTCCAAAGAAGGCCTCCTCTGCGAAGAATGGGGCGGCGATGTCATCATGACTCCGATTTCTGCGAAGAAGAAAATCGGCCTCGATGACCTGCTGGAAAATATCCTCCTGGTTGCGGAAGTACAGGAACTCAAGGCCAACCCGAACCGCGAAGCTTACGGCGTCGTTGTCGAAGCCCAGCTGGACAAAGGCAGAGGCCCGGTCATGAGCGTCCTGGTACAGAATGGTACCCTCCATGTGGGCGATGGCATCCTGGCCGGCAAGTGCTGGGGCCGCGTCCGCGCTATGAATAACGAAAACGGCCGTAAGATGAAGAGCGCCGAACCGTCTGTGCCGGTAGAAATCCTGGGTATGGACAGCGTGCCGTCCGCCGGCGATCACTTCTTCGTCATGGATGAAAGAAAGGCTAGAAATATCGCCGAAATCCGTGCATCCCGTGCGAAGGAAGAAGAACAGAGAAGCGTACAGAAAGTCACCCTGGACAATATCTTCGAAAAGATCAAAGAAGGGGAAATGAAGGAACTGGACATCATCATCAAAGCCGATGTACAGGGTTCCGTGGAAGCACTGGTGCAGTCTCTCCAGGGCATCAAGAGCGACGAAGTTCGTATTTCCATCGTCCACTCCGCCGTCGGTGCCATCAACGAATCCGACGTGATGCTGGCGTCTGCATCCAATGCACTCATCATCGGCTTCAACGTTCGTCCTGATGCCAATGCTCGCGCTATGGCTGAAAAAGACGGCGTCGATGTACGCCTCTACCGCGTCATTTACGACTGCATCGACGATGTGAAAGCCGCTATGGCCGGTATGCTTTCCCCGACCATCCGCGAAGTGGTGCTGGGCCATGCAGAAATCCGCCAGGTCATTCACACACCGAAGATCATCGTAGCCGGCTCCTATGTACAGGACGGCAAGATTACCAGCAACTGCCAGCTCCGCCTCATCCGCGACGGCATCGTTATCCACGAAGGCAAGATCGCTTCCCTGCGTCGCTTCAAGGATGACGTGAAAGAAGTCGCAGCCGGCTTTGAATGCGGTATCGCTATCGACAGCTACCGCGATGTCAAAGAAGGCGACCAGATCGAATCCTTCGAACTGAAAGAAGAAGCGGCTGAACTTAAATAAGAAAGAAACCAAAACCGTCTGCCTACAATTTCATAAAGGCGGGCGGTTTTTATTGTTGTTTAGTTGATTTACGCTATTGGTTTAGTGGTCAGTAATTAGTAATCAGTAGTCAGGGCGTGTTTCCCTAGGGAGAACATCTCTATGTTTGCGCTGATGCTAAACGTGTCCTGACCACTGACCACTGATTACTGATCACTAA
>CAVHZP010000083.1:0-7801 GCA_963640485.1 bacterium
GCATAAAAATTCGTATGATTTCTGGCTCTTCGATTTAATCAGCGTTTCCCTAGAGAAACAAAGAGATTACAAACTGGCGGCGCTTCTTAATTTCTGCGCCGCCTTCCGTTTCGACCCCCTTCCTTTGGAAGGGGGTGCCCGAAGGGCGGGGGATAGCCGAGCTGAAAGTGAGGAGTTAGGAGTTAGGAGTGAGGAGTGGTGGTGCGCCGCATCAAAATTATAAAGCGGCGCGAGTTTTGAAATCGGGACGCGCGCCCCTATTTTAAAATTGGCGGCGCTTTTTAATTTGTGCGCCGCACCACCACTCCTCACTCCTCACTTTCGGAGCGCGTCCCTGACTACCGAGCACTGACTACCGACTACGAATCCGATAGCGGAAATCAGCAAAGCTCCTACCCAGAGCCAAACGCGTCCCTGACTACCGACCACCGATTACCGACTACGAATCCGATAGTGGGAAACGGCAAAGCTCTTACCAAAAGCCAAACGCGTCCCGACTACCGATCACCGATTACCGACTACGAATCCGATAGTGGGAAACGGCAAAGTTCTTGCCGAAAGCCAAACGCGTCCCGATCACCGATTATGAAGCTGATAGCGGAAAACGGCAGAACTCTTACTGAAAGTCAAATGCGCCCTGACTACTGATCACTGACTACTGACTACTAAACCTATCCCTACTTGTCCAGGCCAAAAGCCTCCCATTTTCCACTTTTATCATAAAACGATAACTTTTTTGGGAATGAGATGTAAAAACAACAACTATTTAGATATTCAAGTCCCACAATGGAGGGAATGAGTTTCTGCTAAAAGGGGAAAGATGGGACAAAAAAGTCCTACCGCAGGGTGGGGGACGCGTCTTGATAAAGTTTACAATGGTGGGGCGAGAAATCTGTCCATCGCAGGAAATTGCGAGAATGTGGGAAAATAGCGGACTCATGAGACGCTAATATTCCATAAATGTCTATTCTGAAAATACAAGATTGACAATAAGTTGATATGCGTTTTTTCTGTAATTGTGGGTGAAAATCGGCATTCTGTCTTTGAGGTGTGGAAAACAAGAGGGCTGTTCTTTTATTTTTAAAATAGCGAAAGTCTCGATGAATACTGCAAAAATATGGTCATATACTTTGTCAACTCTGTAAAATTTGACAAAAAGTCCTTCTATGGTAGAATAATGCCCATAGGAGATGGACTATATGACGATTTCACGATTCCAAAAAACAAAAAGAATAATAGCCTGCGTCCTCTTAGCTGCTTCTTTAGGTGGCTTCACTGATTTGGCTTCGGCTTCCATGCACGTGGGGGATGCGGTTTCCTTGAAGAAGGTAACGGTCTACGACGGCGAGAAGAAGCAGGTCATTTCTACCGGCGCAGACGATTACAAAAGTGTTTTGAAAGAACTGAATATTTCCATGAAGTCCCGCGACCGGTTCTGGACCAGTACGAAGGAGGTCAGCGACGGCTCAGTGCTCGTGATCGAGCGGGCTGTGCCGGTGACTGTGATTTCCGGTGATAAGAAAAAGGTGATCTACACGACCCAGCAGACGGTGCAGGGCGTGGTGAATGATGCCGGATATGACTGGAAAAAGATGATGCCCATCGAAGATGGCATGATGCAGGTGAAGGAGGGCATGCAGATCCATGTGGTGCCTTACACCATGCGCAAGGTATCGCGCACGGAGACTTTGCCCATCGAGTACGAGAAATGGTACGATGAGAAACTCTCGGCCGACCAGGAAGTGGTGGTGCAGGAGGGTAAGGCGGCCAAGCGCCATGTGGAAGTGGAGGAAATCATTTCCGATGGCAAGGTAGTAAAGACCATCGTGAAGAACGAGGTCATGGAGCGCGAAGGCACACCGGGCGTCCTGAAGACGGGCAACATGGAGGGCACCGTCGGCTATGTGAGCGAGATGCACGCAACTGCCTACCATCCCTCTGACGGAGATGGCCGCGGCATCACCGCCACCGGCACCATGGCCGGCCATGGCACTGTAGCAGTGGACCCGAGAGTGATTCCCCTGGGTTCGTCGGTCTACATTCCCCACTACGGTCACGCCATCGCAGCCGACACCGGCGGCGCCATCGTGGGCAACCGCATCGACCTTTGCATGGAAACCTTCGAGGAGTGCTACAACTTCGGCAGAAGGGACATCGAAGTGTTTATTAATTATTGAGAGAGCAGCCTGAGACAAGAGGTCTTGGGCTGCTTTTTCTATGGGAGCGGATTGGGGCTATCGATTTAGTAATCAGTAATCAGTAGTCAGTAATCAAGTCGCAATTGGTGCTGGTGCATTCGTGGTGATGATCTTGCTATGTGGGCAGAGCGTTAATCGCGCCCCGACTACCGACTACCGACTACCGATTACTAAACCGATAGCGTAAGCATCGACCTGTTCTCTATCCCTGATTTTGAATCTCCCGCCCTCCATGCTATAATAACCTCGTAGGAGGATATTATGCTGACAGTATGGATTGCTTGTTTTGTGACTGTGTTTGATCAATTGGTGAAGTGGTTCGTCCAGGGGCACATGGAGTGGGGCGAGTCGATTCCTTTGATTCCCAACGTATTTCATTTGACCTACATCATCAATCCCGGGGCGGCCTTTGGGATCCTGGCGTACCAGCGTTGGTTTTTCCTGGTGATTGTGGTGATTCTTTTTGGCGCCTTTTTCTTTTTCAGGAAACGGATTCCCAAGGACCCGGCGTATTTCCCCGCGGCGATTGGTATGCTTTTGGGCGGCGCTTTGGGAAATGCCATTGACCGCGTGCGCATCAGCGGCGTGGTGGATTTCTTTGATTTCCGCATCTGGCCGATTTTCAATGTGGCTGACATTTTCATCTGCGTCGGCGTGGCGCTGATTGTATTTTATTTTTGGAGACATGAAGCATGAGTGACACTGTATATGAAGTAACCGCCAAAGAAGCGGGCCAGCGACTGGACCAGTTTTTGAAGGACGCCTCCGGCCTCACCCGCTCGGAAGTGCAGAAATGGATCAAAGAGGGCCGCGCGATCCTGCTCCCGGAGAAGATGATTCGCCCGAACTATCATGTACAGGAAGGGGACCAGATTTCCTTCACCTGGGAGGAGAAAGAAGATTTGAAGCTGATTCCCCAGGATTTGCCGCTGGACATTCTGTATGAAGACGATGACATGCTGGTGATCAATAAGGCCCGTGGCATGGTGGTGCATCCGGGCTCCGGAAATCCGGACGGCACGCTGGTGAATGCACTGCTCTTCCACTGCGGCGACGCGCTCTTTGAGGCTTGCGAGGATCCCATCCGCCCGGGCATCGTTCACCGCCTGGACAAGGACACTTCCGGCGTCATGGTGGTGGCGAAGTCGGCTCGCGCATTTCCCGTGCTGAAAGAGGAAATCGCCACCCATGAGGCCCAGCGTCATTACGTGGCTCTGGTGCATGGGCAGATGGAAGGAAATACGGGAGTTGTCCGTTTTCCGCTGGGACGCAGTACGAAGGACCGCATGAAGTGGGATGTGCAGCCCAAGACCGGCAAGCCTGCCGTGACTCATTTCCGTGTGCTGGAGTTCATGCCTCATTATTCCTGGATCGAGTGTAAGCTGGAAACGGGACGCACCCACCAGATTCGCGTGCACATGGCGCACATCCGCCACCCGGTGGTGAATGACCCGCTCTACGGCTGGAAGAAGGACCATTTCCCCATCGAAGGCCAGGCGCTCCATTCCTGGACCCTGGACCTGCGTCATCCGGTGACCGGGGAAGCCATGCATTTCGAGGCGCCGGTGCCGGAAGAGCTGCTCCGTTGTCTTTCTATAGCGAGAAAAGGAGAATTGTGATGGTGACAAGGACATTGTCTGTACCCGGATTTCGTATCGGCACCGCCGAAGACCTGGATGGTCTCTCCGGTACCACAGTGATTCTGGCGCCCGATGGCGGCGCTTTTGCCGGCGTGGACGTGCGAGGCTGCGCGCCGGGGACGAGAGAGACTGATCTACTCCGTCCGGAAAAGACGGTGCAGCAGATCCACGCCGTGGTGCTGTCCGGCGGTTCGGCGTTCGGGCTGGAGTCTGCCTGCGGCGTCATGAATTATCTGGCGGACCAGGGCGTAGGATTTCCCGTAGGCCCGGCGCTGGTGCCTATCGTTTGCAGCGCTGTGCTTTTCGATTTGCTCATTGGAAATCCGAAGGCTCACCCCGATGCCGCCATGGGACGGCTGGCAGCGGAGCGGGCGAGTGCCACATTTCCGGTAGGCTGCCGCGGCGCCGGCACCGGGGCTACCGTGGGAAAACTCACTGGTTTTGAGCATGCCATGAAGACCGGCGCAGGCTATGCGGAGCTGTCCGATGGCAGCGGTCTCGTAGTAGGCGCGTATATGGCAGTCAATGCCTGCGGCGAAGTCTTTGATGAGCACGGCGTCCTGGCAGGGGCGTTGGCAGACGACGAGAAGACCATCGTTTCTTCCCACGAGCTCATGCTGGGCGGATTCAAGCGCGTGATGGGCGGCAATACGTCCATCGGCTGTGTCATCACCAATGCGAAGCTCACGAAGACCGAGTGTCAGATGGTTTCCACTATGGCTCACGACGGCTATGCCCGTTCCATCCGTCCGGTGCATACCTCTATGGACGGTGACACTGTCTTCACTATGGCCGCAGGAAATATAGAAGCTCCCATCGACACCGTGGGCTACCTGGCAGAAGAAGCCGTGCGCCTCGCGGTCCTCGATGCTGTGCGCTCTGCCACCTCCATGGGCGGCCGCCCGGCTTTCGCGGATATTTGACAAGTTCTTTTGTATTTCATATAATATAATGTACCCAATGGGGATGTACCGGTTTCGACAGGAGATTCTGGGGCATAAATAGCGAGTCGGGATTCCATCTACCCGTTAAACGGTGGGCAAACTTAAACGCAAAACACGATTTTGCTTTAGCAGCCTAATCTGCTAATGTCCTTCAGCGTTTTCCTATGACGCTGAACTGACATCAACCAATAGGATACCAAAGAAGGGCGCCAGGGACTTCTGCGGGAAACCAATTCCAGGCTCGGCAAAGGTAGTTTGTTCCTGTACGGTACTTTGCTCAAATTCAAAAACAGTAACTGCACTCGGAGAAGTTTATGGTTTAGGCTTTTTGGACAGGGGTTCGACTCCCCTCATCTCCACCAACTATTCCGCTGCGATCTTGTGAGATCGCAGTTTTTTTTATTGTCTGAAAGGGATAGGGGATAAGGGGGGGCTAGTGCTGCGCCCGCTGGTGCGTACATGGTGGCGTAGCTTCTAGCTGCTGGCTGCTAGCTGCTAGCCGGCTAGTGCGTACATCTCACCGAAGTACAACGTGCGTCCCGCAATTTCCACTTTCGAGGGCCCGAAGGGTGGAGGATTCTCCGTTGGCGTTTTACAAAGTAGTTCCTGCTTCCTTTTAACGCGGGATGCACTTCACACAGCGATGAGATGTATGCACTAGCCGACTAGCAGCCAGCAGCTAGCAGCTAGGAGCCGCATCGACATGTATGCACTGGCGGTATTTGCACTAGCCCGCCTTATCCCTCACCCACAGCAAGTATTCATTGACAACTCTCGATATATTAATTATAATAAACATAGAAATTATTCGATTTAGTAAAAGGAGGCTCACTATGATTCACATGATGACAGGCACGGAAAACTTTGACAAAGCATTGGCTGCGGGAGACATGATTGCCGGCTTTACAGCGCCCTGGTGCGGATATTGCCGCCGTTTGAAGCCCATGATCGAGAAACTGGCGGGAGAAATCGAAGTGCCCATCTACAGCATTAACTGCGATGATGATGAAGAACTGGCGAAGCGTTACGAAGTAGAGACCATCCCGGAACTCATCTATTTCAAAAACGGCCAGCCCACCGGCCGCATCGTTGGCTACGGCAACGTGGGGTACCCGGAGCTGAAAGCCTTCGTGGAAGAGAATCAGAAATAAGAAGAGACCGCTCGGATTTCCGGGCGGTCTTTTTTGCGTAAGTTAGTGCTGGTGGTTTAGTGATCACTGACTGCTGATCACTGATTACTAAAGCTCCAACTTTCCTCCATTCCCTAATCATAGGATTTCTTGAAGCGCCGTGGTAAAATGAATAAAAGTATTTACGAAATGAGGACTTGCGATGAAGAATACAAATGAACCGTCCCCTCTGATTCTAGGGCGTTCCTATTTCCGGCTGCGAAACTATGACAAAGCGTTGGAGTTTCTCTCTCAGGCTGTCATGGCGGGGAAGGGGAATGCGGCGAAGGATCTTTACGACCTGGGGGACTATTTCTATAACGAAGGCGACTACGGGAAAGCGGAGAAGGCATTCCAGACCCTGGCCGACCGCGGGCATGGCGAAAGCTGCCTGCGACTGGGCATGATGTGCGAGGAAGGCAAAGGCCGCCCACGGGACCTGGAAGCCGCTTTTGGTTACTACAGCGAAAGTTTCAATCAGGGCGTGGGCATGGGCGCCTACCGGGCAGGGAAGATCATGTTCCCGGATGCCTTGGATATGACAGAAGTGCGAGACATCGCCATTACCTGGTTCGAGGAAGCCATCAATGCCGGCATTGTGGAAGCCTATAGCGCCATCGGCGATTTGTATAGCAGCGAGTTCGCCATGGGCCGGACCATCAAAAACGATCACAAGGCGTTCACCTGGTACATGAAAGGAGCCATGAACCATGACCACGCCTCCATGGAGCGCGCAGCGACCTCTCTTCGGTGGGGCTATGGTGTGCCTAAGGACAAGAAGCGGGCCATTTCACTTTACGAACAAGCGGCGGCGTTGGGGGACTACCTGGCCGCGCTTCAGCTGGGCGATATGTATGAAACCGGAGAAGGCGCTCCCAAAGATCGGCGCCGGGCTATGGAACTGTATCTGAAAGCCTATGAACTGGAAGAGCCCACCGCTACGTCCCGGGCGGGCGGTAAATTGCTTTTGGCAATCCAAAGTTTCTTCCGTACGGATCTCGATCAAAAGACAGCGGATTTCCTGGATGGCTATCTGAAAGTATTGCGGGAGAGGAAATATGGTCTCGCCTTTGGGCTGTCCGCTGAACTTTGCCGGCGCATGGGACAGATGGAGCTTTACGAAACCTACATCAAAGAAGGCATGGAAGCGGGCGATGAAAGCTGCCGCAATATGTGGGTGCAGCTGCACATGCATCGCGCCTATGAGTGTTTCAATGTGCTGCAGCCCATGCTGGAAGAGCTGCCGAAAAAGAGAAAGCAAAAGAAATTTTTCGAAACCTATCTGAAACTTCTGCGGGAAACAGAAGCGTGTTGCCTGCAGGCCGGCGAGAGCGGGGAAACCGCTGCCTGGCAAATCCTTGCGTTCCTTTACCTCTATTACGGCAAGGACATGGATGCCACAGAGACAGATTTCCTGGAAGCCGCGCAGAATGGGCGAGGCGGCAGGCTGTTCGACATGGACTATTTCCTGTGGGTCTACTACGACGGCCTCGAAGCTGTGGCGCCGGAATCTTTGCATCAGGAAAATCCAAAGAAAGCCTTCACCTTCGCCCAGAAAATGGCGAGAAAAAAGAACGAAGATTTCTACGGCGTCCTGGCGGAATACTACCACATCGGCTACGGCGTGAAACAGAGCGACAAGATGGCAGAACGCTGGGCCATCAAAGCAGAAGAGGCTGGTTTATAGGGAAACACTGATTAAATCGAAGAATCAGAAATCATACGAATTTTTATGCAATACTTCGTCAAAGAAATCCTCAAATAGGCTCACTATTCTCGGATTTCTTTTCCTCGTCTTGCATAAAAATTCCAGTATGATTTCAGATAACGATTTAATCAGTGGTTCCCTA
>CAVHZP010000084.1:0-5178 GCA_963640485.1 bacterium
AGAAACCTCCGAACCGTTTGTCGGGTGCTTTTCAGCAGTGCCTCGGGGGAGGGGGATTTCTTTTCTGCCAGGGCGGCGCGGACGATGTATTCGCAGGCGCGGGCGTCGTCTAGGGCCTGGTGGTGGGTGAAGTCAAATCCCAGATTCTCCGCTACGGTGTTCAGCTTGTGGTTCACCATGTCCGGCCACAGCGCCACCGAGAGCGCCACGGTGTCGCCGTAGCGGAAGGAGATGTCCGGGAGACCATAGGATGCTATGGCGGAGGCGAGGACGTTCATATCGAACCGGGCGTTGTGAGCGAAGACTATATTTCCCTGGAGCCTGGGGGCGATCTCGTCCCAAAGGTCAGCGAAATTTTTCTCCTCTGCCACGTCTTCGGGGTGAATGCCATTGATTTCCACGCAGTCCTTATTGAAATCCAAAGACAGCGGGCGGATCAGATGGTACCACTCGTCGATAACCTTCTCGCCATCGCTGGTGACGATGCCCAGAGAGCAGGCGTTCCCGGGCCCCCAGTAGGCGGTCTCAAAATCTATAGCAATGTATTTCATGGGTGTCCTTTCGGAGTTGGAGATGCTGCCGCTGGTGCGTACATGTCGATGCGGCTTCTAGCTACTGGCTGCTAGCTGCTAGCCGGCTAGGGAAACATTGTGCGGGATACAAAGTGCATCCCGCAATTTTCACTTTCCCCTGCCTTTCAGCTGGAAGGGCGGGGGTTAGGTCCCAACTAGCGGGTAGAAAAGTATTTGCGGTCTCCGTTTCTCGCGGGACGCACTTTGCGCTTTGGTGAGATGTATGCACTAGCCGACTAGCAGCCAGCAGCTAGAGGCTAGAAGCCGCAGCGATATGTGCGACAGGCGGCAGTAGCACTAGCCCCTCCCTCAGATGTCTGTTTCAAATTCCGTCTCGTCCCCTTCGAGCCAGCCCACTTCTACGGCGCGGTCGAAGGCGGATTTGATGCGGCGGGCGAGTTCGTTTCTGGCTGCTGCCACTTTTTTGCGGTTCGGCGCGAAGCCGGTGATGAGGATCAGCACGTCTTCGGTGTCTTTGGTGATATTTTCAGAGGTTTCCTCAGAGAGCCAGCCGCGGGTGAGGACGGTGTCTCCCAGAGAAACGAGGACGTCATCAGCCGTCTTGGTGATGGTGAGTGGGGTCTTGCGGTCTTTCATGTCGTAGCCGTGGATGTCTACGTGGAATTTCAGCATGGCAGAGCGGACGATGTCGGAAATCGGATTTTCCCGGGGTAGCATATCGGAGCCGGCGAGTTCGTCCAAGGTGGCTGCCTTCGGCGCAGCTAGGAGCTCTACTTCATCACTTTCTTCTTCCTTTTCAGAAAGACCGAGGGCTTTTTTGTATTCTTTGAACGTCTTTGCCAGCGCCGTCTTGCCGGTGATGCCCACGCGAGCGAGGGCTTTCCCGTAGCGTTCGATTTCCGCATCCGCCATGGCGGGATTCATTTTCAAAAGCAGATTCGCTTCGGTGCAGCAACGGCGACGGAACGCCTCGGCTTCCAGGTTCACGTCCCGGTTGTCCGCCGCGCGCAGCGCCACCACGCCGATGCAGAGCCCGGTGATGGTATCGAATAATTGATGGTCTACAGAAATTTTCATAGTTGCCTCCAGTGTAAATTGGGTTTTTGTATATTATAACATATTTAGGGATGGGGCTATCGGTTTAGTAATCAGTAATCAGTGGTCAGTAATCAGGGCGCGTTTGATGCTACTATCACATAGCGGTTATATCGGTATGTATAATTGGCGGTAAATGCGTCCTGACTACTGATTACTGATTACTGATTACTAAAACGATAGCGTTTCTCTCGCTACGTTCATGCTATAATGTTTCCAACAAAGGAGGCAGCAATAGTGAAATTGGAATTCGTAGTGCCCTGTGAGTGGGCGGGGCTGATGGTGAAGGAGGCGGCGAAGCGGCAGAAGCTTTCCGCCGGGCTTTGGAAGCGGATCAAGTGGCAGGGACGGGTGACGGTGAATGGCGTGGACATTCACAATGCCCGCGCGCCGCTGGCGGAGGGGGATTTCGTGCGGCTGGAGTGGAGCGAGGAGAATGAGATCGTCTCCGCCGACATTCCGCTCTCCATCGTCTACGAAGACGAAGCGCTCCTGGTCATCGACAAAGGGCCGGGCATGATCATCCACCCCACCGCCCACGGCGCCTTCGACACCCTGGTGAATGCGGTGGCGGGGTATTATAAAAGAAATCAAATTGATGCAGGCATCCATCCCATTTACCGGCTCGATAGAAATACCACGGGTCTCGTGGTGGTGGCGAAGTCGGCGAAGGGGCAATACGACCTCTCCCACAGCCACGACCAGATTTATAGAGAATACCTGGCGCTGATTTCCGGGCATCTCGCCGAAAAGAAAGGCCGCATCGATCGCCCTATCGGTCGAAAAGACGGGAGCATCGTGGAGTGGACGGTGCGGGACGACGGTAAGCGCGCCGTGACGGACTACGAAGTGCTGGCAGAATTTTCCGATTATAGTCTTCTCAAAATCCATCTCCTCACCGGCCGCACCCACCAGATCCGCGTTCATTTCCAAAGCCTCGGCCACCCGCTCCTGGGCGACGACCTCTACGGCGGCCCTTTGGACAAGATGCACCGCCAGGCGCTTCATGCGTATAGCCTCGCCTTCAAGCACCCGGTGACGGGAGAGGAAATGAGGTTCACTGCGCCGGTGCCAGGTGATTTTGCGGCGTGGGTTAGGGACAAGGGATAAGGGATAAGGGATAAGGCGCGTTTATCGAAATGCAACCTCCTTCCGCTGGAAGGGGGAGGGTCCGAAGGTATATACAAGAGTGCCGCTACAGTCAAATGCGCCCTATCCCTTATCCCCTATCCCTTATCCCTAAAACCTCACGCGCCCTAGCCACACCAAATCCTTTCGCGTATAATAGAACCAAACGAACGCAGGGGCTTTTCGCCTCGGAAAGGCGGCTATGATGAAATTTATTTCCTCTTCGGGAATTACGTATATGACTTTTGATCTCTTCCGTGACCTTCCCATCACGGCGGCGGTGTCTTGTCGCATGGGCGGCGTGAGCCGCGCGCCTTTGGGACCTCTGAATATGGGGCTCCACGTGGGCGATGACGCGGCGGCGGTGCTGAAGAACCGGCGGCGCTATTTCGAGGCGCTCGGTCTCGACCCGGCGTCTCTGGTGTGCTGCCAGCAGGTGCACGGGACCTATATTTCCAAAGTGACGGCAGTGGACAAAGGCCGCGGCGCGCTTTCGGGAAGTACGGCGATTCCCGCTTGCGACGGCCTTATGACGAACGAAAAAGGCGTGCCCCTCACTATGAACTACGCGGACTGCACGCCCCTCTTTTTCTACGACCCGAAGAAGAAAGTCATCGCCCTCTCCCATGGCGGTTGGCGGGGGACGGCGGGAAATATTGCGGGCCTCACCATCGCGAAGATGGAGAAAAATTACGGCTGCGCCCGGGAAAATATTCTCTGCGCCATCGGCCCCGCCATCGGCCTCGAGTGCTTCGAAGTGGGCGAGGAAGTGGTGGAGGAATTTTACCGCCTCTTCACGGAGAAGGAAATGGAGAAACTGTCCATTTCCAAAGGCGAAGGGAAATACCTCTTCGACCTCCACGGCGCGAACCGGAAGCTTTTAGAGAAATCCGGCATTCCCAGAGAACACATCGAAGACTGCGGCCTCTGCACCTACTGCCACGATGACCTCTTCTTCTCGTACCGCAAGGCGAAAGGGGAGACGGGGAGACATATGGCAGTGTTGGCGATGAAATGAGTGAGGAGTGAGTTGCGATACTTGACGCTATTGGTTTAGTGGTCGGTAGTCGGTAGTCAGTAGTCAGGGCGCATTTGCCGTTGGAGCATACATAGTAGCATTGGTATTATCTGTGTGTTTCCCTAGCGTCAAACGTGTCCTGATTACTGACCACTGATTACTGATTACTAACCCCCTAGCGTTACATACGCTATAAGAAGGGAGCGTGACCCCCATGGATCGATCCAAATGGCGCACTATCGCGCTGTACCTGGTAGTGATGGTGCTTTTATGCTGTGTGACTTACGGATTCCAGCAGGTGGTCCGGCAGGAGTTGTGGAACCAGGCCATGGGGAGCATTGACGAGGCGTCGGAGCAGGGGCGCAATGTCATTCGCGTGCACCTGGCGGAGAGCAGTGAGGCGCTGAACCGCATGAAGGCGCAGGTGGAGTCGGCAGAGGATCCTTCGGCGCTCCACGGGCTGGTGGAGTCCCTGGAGAAGACCCGGTGGAACACGCGGATTTATATGAAAGACGGCACTCTATTTCCCCGAAACGCCAGTTGGGATGAAGGGGCTTACCGCGCTCTCTCGGATCGCGCTACCTATGGACTTATCGATACCCATCGCCATTCGACTAAGGGAACCCGGGTCTTTGACATGTATCTTCCCTTCCAGCTCAGGGACGGCAGTCAGGGCTACCTGGTGCGGGAATTTCCCGTGGCCATGGTGATGCAAAATTTCACACTCTCTTTCTACGGCGGCCGCGGCTATGCGTATATCATCAATCGCCGGGGAGAGATTCTGCTCCACGAAGACCACGGCGGGAAGCATGTTTCCAGCGGAAATCTATTCGACTACCTGGCCGATATCGAAGACGAAGCGAAGGCGGTGGAGCATTTCCGCGATCGTCTCTCGTTGAACCGGAGCGGCGGGGACATTATGTCCCTGGAAGACCGGGCGGTGTGGATGGGCTACCGGCCATTGGACGACGCCGGCAGCTGGTACTTGGTTTCCGTGGTGCCTATGTCGGTCTTGACGGAGGAGACGGACCGCATCCTGTCGGCTACCATGCTCCTTTCGGGGCTCATCAGTCTCAGCCTCCTGGCGCTGCTCCTGGTGACCATGCGCCATCGCCGGCGTTCGAACCAGGCGCTGCAGGATCAGAGAAATTACAGCGCCCATATTTTCAATCATGTTATCGAAGGTCTCGCCCTTTTGGATATGCATCCGCCGTACCGTATTCGCCAGATGAATCCGGCGGGGCGGAAAATCCTGGGTATCCCACCGGATATGTCGGTGGAAGGGGAAATTTTCCGTCATATCTTTGACGCTGTAGACGGCCGGCCGTTGACGAAGCTGGTGGAGGCGGTCATTCAAGGCGGGGAAAGCCAGCATTTTGAGTGCGAAGGCTATGGGCCTACGGG
>CAVHZP010000084.1:5416-7796 GCA_963640485.1 bacterium
CAGGAAAATCATGCCATCGGCTCCAGGGCCAGCGATTTGTACCGGTGGGCTTACGAGCACATCGCGAAGGAGCATCAGGAAATCTATGCCTCCACCATGAATAGGGAAGCGGTGATTCGTGCGGTTCAAAGCGGCAAGCGTATGGTGTGGCTGGAGTACAAATTCATTTTCAGCGATGGGAGCACCCATTGGCTCTCGGCCCGTGTGGTGCCCATCCATGACGACACATCGGATCACGTCCGTGTGGTATATCTGACATCCATCGTGGACGAGCAGAAGGCAGCGGAAGAGGAGCAGAGAAGTCTCCTAGAATCGTCTCTTGCCTCCGCCCATGCAGCGAACGAAGCGAAGAGCCGTTTCCTGTCGAACATGAGCCACGACATCCGCACGCCGATGAATGCTATCATCGGCATGGCGACGCTGCTTGCCCATGACGCCGGCGAGAAGGAGAAAGTGCTCTCCTACAGCGAAAAGATTTCCGCCTCCGGAAAACAGCTCCTGGGCATCATCAATGACATCCTGGATATGAGCAAAATCGAGAGTGGCAAGACGGTGCTCCATCTCTCGGACTTCACCATCGAAGAAATCGCCAGCCAGGTGGAGACCGTCTTCCGCCCGCTGGCCGAGCAGAAGAAGCAGACTTTCCATATTTCCGTGGAAGACATGAAGGAGAAACGGTTCGAAGGCGACCTGTCCCGGGTACTGCAAGTGCTGAACAATGTGGTTTCCAATGCAGTGAAATATACCCCCGAAGGCGGCCGCATTGCCTTCACCATCCGCAGCCTCCGCGCCCACCCGGCCCACTACGGCCGCTTCGCTTTCCGTGTGGAAGACAATGGCATCGGCATGACGAAAGAATTCCAGGCGCACCTCTTCGACGCCTTCGCCAGAGACGAAGCGAGGGTGCAGAGCATCCAGGGCACCGGCCTTGGCATGGCCATCACCAAGAACCTGGTGGAACTCATGGGCGGCACCATTCAGGTGGAAAGTGAAACCGGCAAGGGCAGCACCTTCGAAATCATCCTGGACTTCAAAGCAGCGAAAGGAAATCCGGCGGCCGCTGCCGATGCCATGGCCATAGACCCGGCCGTGCTCAAAGGCATGCATTTCCTCTGCGCCGAAGACAACGAGCTCAATGCGGAAATCCTGACGGAGCTCCTCTCCATGAATGGCGCTACCTGCGAAATTGCAGAGAATGGCGAGAAGGCGGTGGCACTTTTCGAACAGGCAACCGTCGGCACCTACGACATGATCCTCATGGACGTGCAGATGCCCGTCATGAATGGCTACGAAGCCACCCGCGCCATCCGCGCCTCGGCGAGCGCGGAAGCGAAGGACATCCCCATCATAGCCATGACCGCCAACGCCTTCGCCGAGGACATCCAGAAATCCCTCCAAAGCGGCATGAACGCCCACGTCTCCAAGCCCATTGACATGGACATCTTGAAGAAAGCCGTGACCATGCTGAAAGCTTGTAGGGCGAAGAAGAAATAAGAAAAGCCATGAGAGGCGATAGTCTGCTTCTCATGGCTTTTCTTATTGAGTAATCAGTGGTCAGTAGTCAGATTGCGAACATTCTTTCTGCCTAAAAACCACTCATTTTTTAGGCAGATAAAAAAATCTTTCTGCATAAAAAGTGGGGTGTTTTTATGCAGAAAGAATGTTTGCTTAAATGGAGATTGGTTATACGGCTATACGGTAAGCGGATTGCGGTAGTGGGGTAGGCGCTAAACGCGTCCTGGCCACTGGCTATTATTTTTTGACAAAGATTTCTTTCTTGTGCTAAAATACATATGAAAAGAGTACTGCCGCGAGTCGGTTAGTCCCGTATATTACGTAAGCAAAAATGGCCGCTTAGTTTGGGAAGACTGGGGCGGCTATTTTTGTGTATTTTTAATATCCTTGCCCAAGGCGTATCCTAACCCGAAGCAAGTTAAGCCGAAACTTACGATTGCGATAAAATCGGAGATAGTCATGGGAAGGCCCTCCTTTCTTTAGATTTCCCGTAGGACTTCTATGTAATCAGAGGGTCACAGTCCCTCTGGAGAAGGACCAACCGCCTGCCGTGCGTGCAGTACTCTAGGGAGAATTATACCAAGAAAAAAGGCGCGATGCAATTCATGGAAAATGATTGCATCGCGCTTTTTGCGTGCGATTAAACAGTCATACGGTAAGCGGATCATGGTAGTGGGATAGCAACTAAACGCGCCCTGACTACCGACTACCGATTACTGATTACAAAACCGATAGCCTTATCCCATCGTATTTCTCCCATAAAACGGGTGCGAACAGGGTTTGAGGCTTCGTTTCTCCACCAAGTCCAGCGCCTCTTCCATGGTGACGTCGCTGCGGCTGTCTCCGTTTTCATAAACCAGAATAG
>CAVHZP010000085.1:0-7759 GCA_963640485.1 bacterium
AGGGTTTTTAGGTTAAAATGCACGCAAAAAAGGACGCTTAGGGCGTCCTTTTTGCGTGGGAGGGGTAGTGGTCGGTAGCCGGGTTATTATTTCATATATCATACATTTCCCTTTTTCAGTGGTGTCATGTATGCTATAATTAAGTCAAGGTACTGCCACAACGATAGGCGGTGAGTCCTTCTCCGGAGGGACTGTGACCCTCTGTATGATAGAAATCCTAAGGGAAATCGAAAGGAAGGAGGGCTTGAACCATGATTATAATGGACTTTATTGCAGTTCTGAGTTTCGGCTTGAGCTGCTTCGGTCTGGGATATGCACTGGGTAGAGATACAAAAAACACACAAAAATAGCCGCCCGAGCCTAGCAAACTGAGCAGCTATTTTTGCGCTTATGTCTGGGACTTGCCGTTTACCGGCAGTGCCTTTTCTAGGTCTATCTTAGCACGATTAACTGGGGAAGTCAAAGAAAACTCATAACTGATGAAAGAAATTTCCCCTGACCACCGACTACCGACTATTAAGAGCCGGGCATCATCCGCCCTACGGGCACCCTCTTCATGGGAAGAGGGCAAATCGCGGAGCCAACCCCCGCCCTTTCAAAAGCATCACCTGCCCTGCGGGCACCCTCTTCAGGAAAGAGGGCAAAATAAAAAGCACCCTTTCGGGTGCTTTTTTGTTGCCCATTAGCTGAAGAGTTCGTCCGGGAGGACTTTGTTCTTGCCTTCCTCGATGGTGAAGACGGAGGCGAGGAGTCTCTTGGAGTAGGGGTCTTTGGCTTCGCGGAGGTCGTGGATTTTTTCTACGACTTTGCCGTGCTGCATGACTACGATGTTATCGCAGAAGCTGTTGGCCAGAGCCAGGTCGTGGCAGATGAACATGTATGCCACGTGGGTTTCCTTCTGCAGACGATCGAGCAGGTCGAGGATCGTTTTCTGTACGGAAACGTCGAGGGCGGAAGTAGCTTCGTCGCAGACGATGATTTCCGGTTTCAGGACCAGGGCGCGGGCGATAGCGATACGCTGGCGCTGGCCACCGGACATGTTATTCGGATATCTGTCGGAGAATTCTTCCGGCAGGTCTACGAGGCGGAGCATTTCTTTTGCCTTGGCATCTACGTCTTTCTTGTCGATGAGGCCATAGTTTTCCAGTGGTTCGCAGATGATTTCACGGACTCTCTGCTTCGGATTGAAAGCGGTGGAGGGGTCCTGGAAGACCATCTGGATGGATTTTCTGTGCTGGCGCAGGTCTTCACCTTTGATGTCGGTGATGTCTTTGCCGTGGAAAATGATCTTGCCGCTGGTCATGGGGTAGAGGCGGGTCAGCATTTTGGCCAGGGTGGATTTACCGGAACCGGATTCCCCGACGATGCCGACGGTTTCACCTTTGTGTACGGAGACGGTGACATTTTCAGCGGCGGTGAGTTTCTTGCCGTCGCCTAAGTCGAAGACTTTGCAGATATCCTGCATCAGGAGGATTTCTTCGCCGTAATCTTTCATGCGTCAGCACCTCCCATTCTCGGAACTGCGGAAAGAAGCATACGGGTGTATTCTTCTTTCGGATGGTAAATGACATCTTCGGCTTTGCCGTATTCCACCATGCGTCCTTTTTTCATAACCATGATGTAGTCTGCCATGTAGCAGGATACGCCCATGTTATGAGTAACGATGATGATGGCCGTATTCATCTTGTCGCGGACATTCATCATTTCCTTGACGATGATCGCCTGGTTCGTTACATCGAGCGCCGAGGTCGGTTCGTCAGCGAGGAGCAGCTTCGGTTTCATGGCCATGGCCATAGCGATGCCGACACGCTGTCTCATACCGCCGGAGAGTTCGTAGGGATAGCATTTCAGGATGTGTTCCGGATTTGGCAGGCGCACCATTTCGATCATGGAAATCATCAGGTCATGGGCTTCTTTGTCGTCTTTGATGCCGTGAACAGCGAGGAATTCGCGGAATTCGGTGCCGATGGTGCGGATCGGATTCATCATAGCGCCGCTGTCCTGGAAAATCATGGAGACGTCAGTGCCGCAGAGAGCTCGATGCATTTCAGGAGTCTGTTTCTGGGTATCTTCGCCTTCAAAAATGACCTGACCTTCCGCTATATGCCCGCCGCCGGGAAGAACGTGCTGGATAGCGCGAATGACGGTGGTTTTTCCTGAGCCGGATTCACCTACGATGGCGAGGATCTGGCCCTGGTCCAGGTTGAATGTGACACCCCGGACGATGGGTTCCTTATCGCCATAGGCAATACCCAGGTCTTTGACTTCTAATAGCATGAAAGTCTCCTTATACGATAATAATAGGAAATAAGGCGGCCCGCCCTAGGGAGCGCCGCCTTATTTGATTACTTCTACATCAGCAAATTAGATTATTTTGCCGGGGTGATTTCTTTGGTGATCCAGTAGTAGTCGCACGGTTTGATGTCTGCGTGTTCTACGGACTTGTTGGAAATCATATTGGTCTGCGGGTAGCCGAATACGAGGGTAGCTGCATCATCCTGGATGATCTTCTGCATCTTAATGATGATTTCTTTACGTTTTGCCGGGTCGAATTCGGAAGCCAGTTCATCAGACAGAGCATCGTATTCCGGGTTGGAGTAGCCGGAGCCGTTCTGCGGGTTGGAGCCATCTACGTTGGTCTTCCAGTACTGGTTTACGAATACTTCCGGATCGCCTGCCTGTTCAGCGAGGACATTGGAAATCAGGAGGTCGTATTCGCCGCGGGTGCCGATGCCGTCGAGTACGTTGTAGTCAACGTTCTTCAGGTTGATCTTGATGCCGACTTTCTTAGCGTCAGACTGGGTAGCTTCTGCGAAGAGTGGGAGTTCTGCACGGCCGGAGTAGAAGATGAAGTCCATTTCCAAAGGTTTGCCGTCTTTATCTACGTAGCCATCGCCATCGGTATCTTTCCAGCCTGCTTCTTCCAGCAGTTTCTTAGCGTTTTCTACGTTGGTCTTGTCCGGATAGGATTTGTTCAGTTCATCGAAGCCGAAGTCTACAGACGGCGGAAGGAGCGGGCCGCCAGGAACGAAGGTGTCTTTCAGGAGGACTTTGCAGTAGGTTTCACGATCCAGGGACTGGAGCAGTGCCTGACGGACTCTCTTATCAGCCATCGGTTTGCCTTCTTTGACGGAGAGGCGAGCCAGTACGTCGCGGATAGAGGAAATGGTGGAAGTGGTGAACTTGGAGGTATCAGAGAAGAGCTGCATGTCGCCAGGTGCTACGTTTACAGCCACGTCGATTTCACCTTTCTGCAGAGCCATAGCGCGGGTGTTCGGATCGTCGATGGTGTTAACGATGGTGTGTTTGAACGGTACCGGAGTTGCATAGTGCGGGTTAGCATCCAGTTCGGTCTTTGCTTTGGAGAAGGATTTAACCATGTATGGACCGGTGCAGACAGGACCCTGTTTAGCGAAGTCTACTTTGCCGTCGGAGTCTACATCAACGATGATGAAGAGCGGGTCGCCCAGCATGCCCGGGAGGGTAGCGATCGGTTTCTTGGTGTAAATGGTGACATTCTGGCCATCAGCGGTGATGTGGTCCAGTTCGAACATAGCCTTGGCACGCGGAGCTTTTGCGAAAGTACGTTCAATGGATTTCTTGACAGCTTCGCCGGTGACCGGTGCGCCGTTGGAGAATTTAATGTCTCTGATCTTGAAGGTCCAGGACATCTTGTCGTCAGCGACTTTCCAGCTTTCAGCGATCCATGGTTCGGAGTTCATTTTGTCATCGAAGTGAACCAGACATTCGCCGATGCCGTAACGCATAACCTGCCAGCCAAAGTAGTTATCGGTCGGTTCCAAGCTATCAGCAAAATTGGTAACGCCTACGGTCAGGGTTTCCTTCGGGCCTTTAGCTGCTTTGTCGCTGCCGGAGTCGCCACCGCAACCTGCCAGACCAAAAGCCATGAGTGCTGCTGCTGCCATGAGGGCACCTTTTTTGTAAATAGATTTCATTGTGTACGCTTCCTTTCGTAAATAGATGGGAAATATGGAAATATAAATGTAGGTAGCTAAGCTACAGAAATACCAAAACCGTGAGCCGCTCACCGTGTAACCGTAATCCGAGCGTGCGTAAGGCATCGGTAAACAGTTATACGGATAACGGATAGCGGATCAGCCTTCGTTTCTCGGGTCGAGGACGTCGCGAAGGGAGTCGCCCCAGAGGTTGAAGATTACGACAGTGATAAAGATAGAAAAGCCCGGGAAGAACATGAGCCACGGAGCGGTCTGCAGCTGCTGACGACCTTCGTTCAGCATGAGGCCCCATTCCGGTGCCGGCGGCTGGCTGCCGAAGCCCAGGAAGGACAGGCCTGCCAGTTCCATCATCATAGCGCCGATATCAGCGGCAGCGGTGATGACCATAAGCGGGAGAATGTTTGGAAGGATATGTACCCACAGGATGTGGAGAGAAGAACCACCGGAGACCACAGCCGCATCGACGAATTCTCTTCTCTTGATTTTGAGAACCATGGAGCGGGAGAGGCGCGCGTATTTTGTCCAGGTCACTGCAGTCAATGCGATCATAGCGTTAACCAGAGAACCGCCCATGATACCGGCGATGGCGATAGCCAGGATGACGCCCGGGAAGGAAATCATCATATCAGCGATACGCATGATGATGGTATCTACGAGGCCGCCGAAGTAGCCGGAGAGGATACCCATGGTGGTGCCTACTACGAAAATGCAGCAAACCAGTGCGATAACGGAGGTGAGAGAGTAGCTGGCGCCGTAGAGGATACGGGACAGCACGTCGCGGCCCAGTTTATCGGTGCCGAAGAGGTGGGCTGCCGAAGGCATCTGGTTTGCGTCCTTCATGACCGCCGAGAGGGGATCATAGGGGGCAATGACCGGTGCCAGGAATGTAATCGCTAAGAGGAGAAAAACCAAGATGGAAGTAAAGCGGAATGATTTATTTTCCTTGAAACCTTTTAATAAGCTTTCCACTATCAATGACCTCCCTTTCTCAGTCTCGGATCCAAACGGTTATAAGAGAGATCCACGATCAGGTTGATTACCATGTACATGAAGGCAATCCATAGAACGATGGCCTGTACGGTCTGGAAGTCGCGATAGGTGATCGCCTGTACCACCATGTAGCCAAGACCCGGCCAGGAGAATACGATTTCTACGACTGCAGCGCCGCCCAGAAGGGAGCCGAATGCGAGGCCGAAGAGGGTAACCAGCGGAAGCAGTGCGTTCGGCAGTACTTCGCGCCAGAGGATGTGGCTTTCGGACAGGCCGCGAGCACGAGCGCCCATGACATAGTCCTGATGAAGTTCTTCCAGCACAGTGGCACGGACCTGGCGGGTGTACTTAGACGCCATGACGATGCCCAGAGTGCACATCGGAAGGATCAGATTTTCTAAGGAAATAGAACCGCCGACGATGGGGAAGAGGGAGAGCTTCAAAGCGAAGATCCACAGAAGCATAAGGCCCATCCAGAAGTTCGGTACGGAAACGCCGGCGAAGGTGCATCCGCGAACCAGGTAGTCAAACCAGGTATTCTGCTTTACGGCTGTATAAATTCCAAGCGGAATGGAGAAGACAAGCATAAAGAGCGAAGAGGCAAGAGCCAGAATAACAGAAGCCGGAAGAGATTCCATGATGGCTTCGATAACCGGTTTCTTCATCATGAAGGAGAAACCGAAATTCCCCTGTACTACGCGTCCGAGCCAATCCAGGTACTGCATAAGGAACGGCTTATCCAAACCGAGCTCGTGACGCAGAGCATCGATTTCCACCTGACTAACAATAATATCTTCATTACCTGCAATCATCTGACGGACCGGATCCCCCGGCGCGAGCATGATCAGACAGAAGGTAATGAAGCTGATGCCGATCAGAACCAGTACCATCTGGCCCAATCGCATCCCAAGCTGCTTCATTGACAAACTCATCATCTCCATTTTCTTGATAACTACTGTATATAAAATAACCGGACCACTGCATCTGCAAAATGGGCATCAAAAAACAAGGTCGGGAATGGGACCTTGTTGGTTTGAATGATAGCAAATGAAGAGTGGTTTCCCGGGTTACTCTTTAAAAGAGAATAAGGAGAAGCTCAGGAAAGTTCTTATTTCCGGGGACTTTGGTCCCTCTTATTGTTTATTTGTTGTTTCCTTAAAACTTCTTATCAATTATATCACGCTCATTATAAAAAGCAAACGGTAAATTAGAAGAATTTTTTCCGTATCTCAAAGAAGTATAGGAGAACCTGTTTTAGACGCAAGGAAATGCAAAACATCGGCAGAATGGCATAGAATGTACGGTAAAATGGGGGGGTAAGGAATATATAATATGTTACAAAACACTCTGTATTGCGTATGTTGGTAGCCATTTTGCTATTCCTTGAACGCATAGGACATGGGGAAATGAATGAGAAATGAGAAAATGAGACGGTCTGTTCATTAAAAAGGAGTAAGCCGCTGCTGCGAACATGATGGCGTTGTTGGTGCGGTTCCCGCTGGTGCGTACATGTCGCTGCGGCTTCTAGCTGCTGGCTACTAGCTGCTAGCCGGCTAGTGCAAACATAGAGATGAGCGCAAAGAGCGTCTCGCAATAAACGGAAGCAAGAGAGGTTTTGCTTCCGTTTATTGCGGGACGCTCTTTGCGTTTCATTGATACGTTTCCCTAGCCCTAAGACGTAGACCCTTCTCCAAGTGCCTACGTCTTAGGGATGGCACAACACAATGATTCTGGCTGCTAGTATTTAACCTCTTAACGTAATAGCATTGCTTCTTCAAGGGGCGACTCATGTAGGGCTTGCGCTACATATCACTTTAACCGATAGCATTTCCAGTTCTCACTATCGTAAGCAGCTCGGACTACGGTTACACGGTAAGCGGTTCACGGATCTGATGAGAAAGCAGTCAAACGCGCCCTGACTACCGACTACCGACTACCGACCACTGACTACCGACCACTGACTACCGACCACCGACCACAAAACCGATAGCGCTGAGTACACCCAATCCCATTTGTCGCCTGCCGTGCGACCACGGCACCCTTTTCCTCTGCTATTCTAGAGACATCAGAAATCCTAATCATTTTTCAAGGAGGAAAACATCATGGCAGAAGTGAAAGAAGAACGGACGGAACTGGTTTGCATTTTGGACAAGAGCGGATCCATGTGCGGCTACGAGAGTGACACCATCGGCGGATTCAATGGCATGCTGGCGAGCCAGCGCAAACTCCCAGGCACTTGCCACGTGACAACAATCCTTTTCGACAACCGCGTGTCGATTCTCCACAACCGCTGCGACATTCGCGAGATGAAGGACATGACCGAGGCGGACTATCAGCCCGATGGCTGTACCGCTATGCTCGACGCCATTGGCATGGGCATCCACCACATGGTGAAGCACCTGCGGAAGCTCAAAGAAGACGCCCGCCCGGATCACGTCATCTTCTTCATCACCACCGACGGCATGGAAAACGCCAGCCGCTTCTACAGCCAGCGGGACGTGAAGAAGATGATCGAGCATGAAAAAGAAAAATACGGCTGGCAATTCATCTTCTCCGGCGCCGATATCGATGTGGAAGAAATCGCAAAAGAACTCTCCATCGATGCAGACATGGCTTATGAATTTGAAAGAGAAGCCGGCGGCATGGTACGGAACCTCGCCTGCGCTGGTGAGAGATTTGAAAAAATCCGCGGAGGTAAGGTGAGAGGGATAAGGGATAAGGGATAAGGGATAGGGCTTGGGAAACACTGATTAAATCGCTTTTCATCTGACTTTCTGGCCCAATGGCGCAAT
>CAVHZP010000086.1:0-7694 GCA_963640485.1 bacterium
CGGTGTCATCATGTGTACCGAAGTACGGATGTCCTTAGCTATCGTCGGGGCTCGGAATGACGTCAGTCAGGGAATCGAAAGGTCTATTCTCCTTTGGGGTATTGCTTTTTTTGGAGCTATTCGCAGGACTAGGGAAAATAGCTCTCAATTCCTTCGTCCTGCCCGATGATCATCAGGGCCTCGCAAGATTCTTCCATCCCATAGGTCAGTGGCTCGAGTTACTTCATTACGCGCGTAGATCTCTGAATCGAATCACTGCCCGAGACGGGTGCACACACGGTGCTCTGAATTTCATGTCTACAGTATACATGAGTCTTGTGAAAAAGTCTAGAGGGGAATAAAAGTTCACATGGTATTTCTGTCATGTGAACTCTTGAGATGGTTGGAGATGTATCTATACTGCGCCAAATAGTGGATTTTGTAGTCGGTGGTCGGTAGTCGGTAATCGGGACGCATTTGGCTGCTTTCTCATCGTAGCCGTGAACCGCTCTATTTTTCACTATCGCCAAATGTGTCGGTCAACGGTTATACGATACGCGGAGAACGGCAGTGGGGAAGCAGCCAAACCGCCCCGACTACTGACTACCGACTACCGACTACCGACTACTAAGCCACGACTGTTTCTTTCCTCTTCCATGGGCTATAATAAAACCACCAAAGGAGGAATCGATATGGCGGAGATTCGGGATTTGAAAGATGGCGTGTACGAGCGAGTGTTGTCGGAGGGTTTTGCGAAGAAGCTGGAGGCGGCGCTGGCGGAGAAGGACGTGTGGGCGCAGCGGGAGGACGTGGACGCCCAGGATGCGGTGGGGTATCTGTCTTCGTATCTGGAAAAGCTGGTGCGAATTTCTTTGAAAGAAATCGCCGATCGCAATGAAGACGACCGCATGGAGCGGGAAGTGGAGCTGGTGAATGGGCTGGTGGAGAAACTGGTGGGCGCTATCGCGGAATTGGGCGAGGATCATGGCGTGGTGAGAAACCAATTTCTTTTGAAGTCCCTGGAGCATCGGGCGAATAAAATCAAAGAGCGCACCTGGGAGCGGCCGGCCACGTCGCTGACCCGTTCGTTTCTTTTCACCAATTCGAAAAAAGACGCGTCCATGATCACCGAGCTGACGAAGGAAATCGCTTCGGCTGACCGCATCGACATGCTCATGTCCTTCATTCGCTATTCCGGTTTGCTGCTCCTGCTGCCGGCGCTGCGGGAATTCACGAAGCGGGGCGGCGAGCTTCGCGTGGCCACTACCACCTACATGGGCGCCACGGAAGCGAAGGCCATTCTGGAATTGGCGAAGCTGCCGCATACGACGGTGCGTATTTCCTATGATGTGAAGGAAACGAGACTTCATGCGAAGTCCTACATGTTTTATCGGGAAAGCGGCTACTCTACGGCTTACGTGGGCTCTTCCAATTTGTCCAGGGCGGCCATCGCTGACGGCATGGAATGGAACATGAAGGTGACGGAGCAGGACATGCCGAACATTGTGGAGAAAATGCGCGCCACCTTCGAGACCTATTGGCATTCCGAGGATTTCGAAACTTTTGCTGCAGAAAGAGATGAGGAGAAACTGCGCCGCGCTCTAGATGTGCAAAACGGAAAGACCGAGCGAGGAAATAATGTGACCTACAGCTTCGACATCCAGCCTTATCCCTACCAGGAGGCCATTCTGGACGCCCTCCGCACGGAGCGGCTGGCGAAAAATCGCTGGCACAATCTGGTGGTGGCGGCTACAGGCACAGGGAAGACGGCGATTTCCGCTTTCGACTACAGAAGCTTTGCCGCTGGCCGCAAAGAGGGGACGAAACTTCTCTTTATCGCTCATCGGGAAGAAATTTTGAAACAAAGCCGCGACTGCTTCCGCCAGGTCATGAAGGATCCGAATTTCGGGGAGTTGGCGGTGGGGGAGAATCGCGCCAGCCATCCCGAGCATCTTTTTATGTCCATTCAGACTTTCAATAGCCAAGCGTTCTGGGAAAAGATGGATCCGACCTACTACGATATGATTATCGTCGATGAATTCCATCATGCGGCTGCCTCTTCTTATCAACGCTTACTGTCTCATTTCCAGCCGAAAATTCTTCTCGGCCTCACGGCGACGCCTGAACGAATGGACGGCGAAGATATTTTGAAATATTTCGATGGCCACATCGCGGCGGAAATCCGTCTGCCAGACGCCATTGAGCGGCGGCTGCTCTGCCCGTTCCATTATTTCGGTGTCAGCGACCCGATTTCCTTGAAAGATATCAAGTGGACGAAGGGGCACTACGACACCCGTGAATTGGAGCACGTGTACACTGCTGAAGGGACGCTGGCTAAGCAGCGCGCCCGCCTCATCGCGGAGGCGCTGGATCGATATACTGCCGACATTCGGGACGTGAAAGCCCTGGGCTTCTGCGTGTCGAAGAAGCATGCCCATTACATGGCGGATTATTTCAACGCCATCGGCATCCCTGCTATGGCGCTGGACGCGGACTCCCCGAATGCGGAGCGCGATGCGGCGAAGCAACGACTGGAAAGTGGAACGATCAAAATTATTTTTGTGGTCGACCTTTTCAATGAAGGCGTCGACATTCCCTCGGTAAATACGGTGCTGTTCCTGCGTCCCACCAATAGTATGACCGTCTTCCTTCAGCAGCTCGGTCGCGGTCTCCGTCTTTCGAAAGGGAAGGACTGCCTCACCGTCCTTGACCTGGTGGCGCAGGCCAGCAAGAAATATAATTTCGCCAGCCGCTTCAAGGCGCTTTCTGGCGATCCTGGCATCAAGGTGAAGCAGGAACTCCAGAATGGCTTCCCTCATGTGCCCAAAGGCTGCGCGATTCAGTTAGAAGAGCAGGCGCAGGATTGGGTCTTGGAAAATATCAAAAGTCAGATTGGGAAAAGTGCTTTTTATAGAGAATGCGCCCGGGAAATCGCTGACGTGCTTGGCCGTGTACCTACAGTGTCTGAATTTTTCGACATGTCGGGTATCGATCCCTACGCTTTTTACAATGGAAAACGCACCTATGCCCGCCTGCTGGCAGAAGCAGGCGTGACGCCTGATTTCCCTGAAACCGAGGAAGAAATAGCGCTTGGTAAAGCGTTGTCGCGGCTACTTTCCATGGATTCACCGAAGTGGATTTCCTTCATGAAACGGTTCTACGAAGAAGGAAGCCCCTTTATGAGCCGCGTAGAAGAAAAATATCTGGCCATGTGGGTGATTACGCTATTCCCCGATTCTGTATTGTCGGAGAAGAAAAACATTCGGGAAGGCGTGCTTGTGAAGGAAATCCTGGAATTTCTGGCCTATCGGGAAAGCAAAATCGACATCATTCCCTGCGAGGCCGAGCTTCCCTATGCCTGCGGCCTGGAAGTCTATTGCAATTACACCCGCGACCAGATTTTCGCCGCTCTTGGTTTTGCGAAGCCTGGCAGCATACGCGAAGGCGTGAAGTATCTGGACGCGAAAAATAGCGACGTGGTCACTATGCCGACAGATGCATTCCTGGTGACTTTGAACAAAAGCGAAAAAGAATTTTCTGACACTACCCTTTACGAAGATTACTCCATCGATAAGCAGCTGTTCCACTGGCAGAGTCAAAGCACCACCCGTCCTGAATCCAAAACGGGGCAGCGTTATATCCATCAGAAGGAAAATGGAAATATCGTACTCCTTTTCGTTAGGTCGGCGAAAAAGGATAGCTACGGAAATTCCATGGCTTTCACTTTTCTCGGTACCGCCCAAATTGTTTCCTGGGAAGGCTCCCAGCCTATGAGCATCATTTATCGCCTGGATCACCCGATCCCTGCGAAGTACATACAGACAACCGACAGCAGCGGAGTGCTGTAATACAAAATGCCATCCATTTTTGTGGATGGCGTTTTTCTTTGCCGATTTTTGGAAATCCCGGTATAATGGCGGAAATGATGGGAGGCGGTCTTGTGATGTATGTTATCAGAGGAAAAGAAATGAATCCATTCCTGGCGCTGCTGGGAACTGGCGGGATTTCGGTGACGGGGGAGAATCTAAGGGGGATAGAGAAATTATATTTCCCGCTTCTGAAAGCGATAACAGAAAAGTTGGGCGGCGCCTCGCAGGTACTAGCCTATTTCAATGAGGAGAAGATAGGGGACATAGAGGGCTCTGCGCTTTCAGAAATCCAGGGCACCACCACGGCGACCGTAGAACCTTTGCAGGCGGCGACTTGCGAAGAACCGATGCTCATAGATAGCCGTATGCCCGAACTGCTGGCGGCCATGGAAGCGGAGCGAGAACAGACAGGCGTGCAGGACACGAAAGCACTTTTGCAAGCGGTGGCGGAAAAGAATCCCCTCAATTTCCCCAGGCCTGATTTCTATGAGTACAAATGGAAGCAGTACCTCCTGGCCGCCTTCGCACCTTTGGGAGGAGAACCCTGCGGCGGCTACATCGTCATAGCGAAAGAAGGGGAGAAGCTTATTTTCCATATCTATGATCGTGAGCACTTTGCGGAGTACCTGCTGGTCGGCTAGCAGCCAGCAGCCAGCAGCCAGGAGCTTCAGCGACATGTCCGCACCGGCGGCAGCAGCACACAAAAAGCGCAGCACGTAGATTTCGTGCTGCGCTTTTACTATGCTGAATTACTCGGGGCCCAAGGTATCCCGTTTCTCATTTCTATGAACCATGAAGTCTGCCACTTTCTTGCCGGCCTGGCTTACGTGGAGGCTGGTGTTTTTGAATTTATGCATGGCAGTGGAGCGGGAGCGGATATGGGGTTTCATATCCGGGTCGATGTTTCCGCGTTTCACAGAGGTGGCGCGGATTTTTTCCGGTTCCAGGGTGCTGCGGATCACGGCCATGGTGCTGGCGGGAGCGATGTCTGTGTCGAAGCTGTAAATGTCGATGGCTGCATAGCCCAGCTTCGGGTAGGCGTGAATGCACACGTGGGCTTTGTCGCCGTAAGCGGCCACGGTGATTTCTTCTTCGTTTTCGTGGAAGAAGGTGTCATTGACCGCCATGCCCAGGTTTGCAGCGGCTTCATTCATCACAGCCAGTAAAGCTTTAGAGGATGTGATTTCCTCTTGTATACATCCGTAGCAGTCGACTAAGAGATGTTTTCCGATAAAGTTATCCATTCCGTTCGTTCCTTCTTTAATGATTTTGTGGTGCTCCATTAATTATAACAGATAGAGTCAATGGAGGAAATAATGGGGTGGTTACGCTATCGGTTTTGTGGTCAGTAATCAGTGATTAGTAATCAGGGCGCTTTTGGGGTTAGAGTCAAATGCATCCTGATTACTGATTACTAATTACTGACCACTAACCCCCCAGCGTTAATTTCCAAATTTCATTTTCCCCCCTTGTGAAAGATGAAAAGTCTATTATATAATAAGAAAGTTAGTAAAAAATTGTATGAATTAGGAGGAACAGGAATTGTTCAAAACATTTGAGATGGAGCTCGCCGGCCGTCAGCTCGTGATCGAGACCGGCAAAATGGCAAAGCAGGCCAATGGTGCTGTACTTGTTAGATATGGTGATACGGCTGTACTGGTAGCCACGACTGCCAGCAAGGAACCGAGAGAAGGCACAGATTTCTTTCCGCTCACCGTAGATTACGAAGAAAAAATGTACGCTGTAGGCAAGATGCCCGGCGGTTTCCTGCGCCGTGAAGGTCGCCCGGGAAATTCTGCGATTCTCTGCGCTCGTCTCATCGACCGCCCGATTCGTCCTCTCTTTGATAAAAGATGCCGCAACGATATCCACGTGGTGGCTACCGTTCTGTCCGTGGACTACGACAATGCGCCGGAACTGTGCGGCATGATCGGTGCGTCTGCATCCATCGGTATTTCCGATATCCCCTGGGATGGCCCGATTGCCGGCGTTCGCGTAGGTCGCGTAGATGGCCAGTATGTCATTAACCCGACCCAGGAACAGATGGCAGCTTCCACCATGAATGTCACCGTGGCAGGTTCGGAAGAAGCGATCATGATGGTAGAAGGCGGCGCGCAGGAAGCACCGGAGGAAGAAGTCCTCGATGCGATCATGTTCGGCCATGAAACCATCAAAGAAATCTGCCGTTTCCAGAAGAAGATCATCGAAGAAGTGGGCAAGGAAAAGAGAGTCCTCACTTTCCCGGAAGTACCGGCTGATATCGAAAAAGACGTGGAAGCTTTCGCTACCGAATCTCTCCGCGAAGCGATTTATGATGCTGATAAACTCCGCCGCGATGGAAATATTGCCGCTGCTAAGAAAGTGGCTATGGACCATTTCGCTGACATTTACCCGGAACACATGGGCGATGTAGCTGACGCTCTTGATCACCTGACCAAGGAAATCGTTCGTCACACCATCACCAATGAAGGCATTCGTCCTGACGGCAGAAAGCTGACGGAAATCCGTCCGATCACCTGCGAAGTGGGCCTGCTGCCGAGAGTTCACGGCTCTGCGCTCTTCACCCGTGGCCAGACCCAGGCGCTCTCTATCACCACTCTGGCGCCCATGTCTGAAACCCAGATTATCGACGACCTCACTCCGGTGACCGAAAAGAGATACATTCATCAGTACAATTTCCCGTCCTACTGCGTAGGGGAAACCAAGGGCTCCAGAGGTCCGGGCCGCCGCGAAATCGGCCATGGCGCACTGGCAGAAAGAGCGCTGCTCCCGGTGATCCCAAGCGTAGAAGAATTCCCATACGCTATCCGCGTGGTTTCTGAAATCCTGGAATCCAATGGTTCCTCTTCCCAGGCTTCCGTCTGCGGCAGCACCATGTCCCTCATGAATGCAGGCGTACCGATCAAAGCTCCGGTAGCCGGCATTGCTATGGGCCTCATCGAAGATGGCGGCAAGTTCTCCATCCTCTCCGATATCCAGGGCATGGAAGATGCGCTGGGCGATATGGACTTCAAAGTGGCAGGCACCGCGAAAGGCGTCAATGCGATCCAGATGGATATCAAAGTCCATGGTATTTCCAGAGATATCCTCCTCACCGCGCTGAAACAGGCACACGAAGGCCGTCTCTACATCTTGGGCAAAATGGCAGAATGCATTACCGCTCCGGCAGAACATCTCTCCGCTTATGCACCGAAGATCATCACCCTCACCATTCCGGTGGACAAGATCCGCGTAGTCATCGGCAGCGGCGGCAAGACCATCAATAAGATTATCTCTGAAACCGGCGCGAAACTGGACGTGGAAGAAGACGGTCGCGTATACATTTCCTGCGAAGACGAATCCGCTGCTCTCAGAGCGAAGGGCATGGTAGAAGCTCTCGTGAAGGAAGTGGAAGTGGGCGAAACCTACCTCGGCCGCGTGACCCGCCTCCTGAAGTTCGGCGCATTCGTAGAAATCCTGCCGGGCAAAGAAGGCCTCGTACACGTTTCCCAGCTGGCACTGCAGAGAGTGGAAAAACCGGAAGACATCGTTCACGAAGGCGATGAAATCATGGTCAAAGTCACCGAAATCGACGACAAGGGCCGTATCAATCTTTCCCGTAAAGCATTGCTGCTGGAAAAGAAGAAATAAGAGTTATGCGTGATTACGCTAGTGGTTTTGTAATCAGTAGTCAGTAATTAGTGGTCAGGGCGCGTACCAACCTCCCGGCCAAGGCCATCGCTCTCCTTCCTTCGGAAGTAATGCTATTAAGTTAAGGAAGTGCGGTAGGGTATAGTCTCGACCGCTTTCTCACTATGTTTCATTAGCCTTACGTGAGTCGCCCCTTGGAGAAGGGGCCGCCCAATA
>CAVHZP010000087.1:0-7675 GCA_963640485.1 bacterium
CCGATGGCGCATACCGCATGGTCCTGATCAATACGGAAGAGTCGAACCATCTGGACAAAGCGAATATCACCAACAACGAAAACATCAACATGACCATCGCTGATACGATCACCTTCAAAGGCGAGACGAAACTCTCCGCCGACAAGCTGCAATTCGTAGCAGATATGTGGAAAGGCACCATAATTGCCAGCGATGCAGCCCATCGCCACGTCATGGCGCAAGCGGCTGCTATGCAGGCCATCACCAATGGAAACGTGGAAACCACCGATAGCATTTCCCGTGCCCTCGCTCACTACCGTGACGATGAGGAAGGCAGCGGCTCCATGATTTTCGCCAGCATCGGCGGCGGCAAGACCCGCACAGAAACCGGCAGCCATATTTCTGAAAATCTCTGGAATGTGAACGCCGGCGTGGGGACTAGAAAAGACCTGGCGAATGGCGCTCACACCGAGTACGGCCTGTACTATGAAGGCGGTACCGGCAGCTACAGCACCTGGGGCGCCGGCGATGGCATTGCGCGTACCTCCGGCGACCTCGCCCACCACGGCGCAGGCGTCCTCTTTCGTTACGAAGGCAAGAACGCTGTCTACGGAGAATTTGGTGCTCACGTGGGTCGCATCAAGAATGAAAACAAAGCTCTCAGCTTGAATGATTCTGCCACTTACTATGGCTTCCACTTGGGCGTAGGCAAAATTATCGAGACCAGCGACAAAGACTCTTGGGATGTTTACACCAAGTTCTACTTCAACCGCACCGGCGGCCTGAACTACAAGAACAGCGCCGTCACAGAAATCGGTCTTGACTCTGTCACCAGCAAGCTCCTCCGCATCGGTGGCCGCTTCAATCACCAGGTGAGGAACAACTGGAGCTTCTACACCGGCGCAGCTTTCGCCTATGAATTCGGCGGAAACGCCAACGGCACCGCCGGCATCGTAAACGGAGACTTCGGCTCCATCCGTACCGCCACCACTAAAGGCGGCGGCGCCCTCCTGGAACTGGGCTTCCGCAGAGAATCCACCAAAAACAACCCCTGGGAAATCGACCTGGGTCTCAAAGGCTACATGGGAAGACAGAAGGGGATTGGCGGAAACATCGGAGTGAATTATCATTTCTAATTTTTAGTTTGAAAAAACGGTAGAGGTTTAGTAGTCAGTAATCAGTGGTCAGTGGTCAGGGCGCATTTGGCGCTTGACGAGGCTGGCGATGATACCTGAATCGAAAAAATAGAAAACAGCAGAGAACTCTTTTGTGAGAATTCTCTGCTGTTTTTTTGCACCCATAGGGCGGTTTTATGTTTTTTTCTCAGCCGAAGGCTGGTTGTTTTGTTTACAGTCCCCCTTTGGGGGGGAAGGTGGGCTCCGAAGGAGACCAAAGGGGGAGACTGTAGACCAAACAACCTCGCTACGCTCGAAAAAACAAAACAACTGGCCTAACGGCCGAAGGAAAACAAGCCAATAGGCTCAGGATGACAGTGCAGGGGAGCGGCTGTGTTAGTGGGCATGCTTTGAACTTGCGTTTTTGCTTGCATTGTCATCGTTACTTTTAAATAAATTTCCATTTTCTATTTCCTATGTTTCTTTGGTATGATATATTCATTAGCAAGAGAATAACTTGTCAGAAAGGAATGAAATAGAATGCGAGCTGTGGTACAGAGATGCAATTGGTGCAAGGTGGATTCGGAAGGGGTAGAGACCGCTTCCATTCAGAAGGGCTTTACTGTCCTTTTGGGAGTGAAGCGAGGGGATACGGAGAAGGATGCGGAGTATATCGCCGATAAAATTCTCCACCTGCGAGTTTTTGAAGATGAAAATGATAAGCTGAATCTGTCTTTGCTGGATGTGAAAGGGGAGCTGGCCATCGTTTCCCAGTTCACTCTCTACGGCGATGCCAGAAAGGGCCGTCGCCCCAGTTTCACGGAAGCGGAACTTCCGGAGCGTGCCAATGAGCTCTATGAATATGTGGTGGATATTTGCAAAAAAGCCGGCGTCACCGTAGGCACCGGCCGATTCCGTACCCATATGAAGGTGGCACTGGAAAATGATGGGCCGGTGACGCTGCTGTTGGATAGTGAAAAGTTGTTTTAAGGGGCTATCGGTTTAGTAATCAGTGGTCAGTGATCAGTAGTCAGGACGCAGTTGACTTTCATCGAAAGTTTTTCTTTTTTCTGCACTGGTCAGGAGAATGCTTGCTTTCTCTAGTGCCAAACGCGCCCTGACTACTGATCACTAATTACTGATTACTAAACCACTAGCGCCCATCTCTATCCCCAATGAAAGGAGTATATATCATGAAAATCAAATACACCGTGCTTGGGCCTTTTATGACGAATACCTATATCGTATATGATGAAAACACGAAGGAAGGGCTGGTGGTGGATCCGTCTTTTACACCGGAGCACTATATCAATGCCATTTTGCAGGAAGGAATCATGCTGAAGTCTATTTTCCTGACCCATGCCCATGTGGATCATATGGCGGGGATGAATGAGCTGCGCGCGAAATTTCCGGAGGCGGAGCTGTACATGAGCCGCGGCGATGAGGCGTATCTGAAAGACCCTTCGAAAAATTTGTCCTACGAATTCCCGGATCCCGTGCTGGTGGAGGAGCCGGAGCATTGGGTGAAGGGGGGAGACCATATCCGCACTTGCGGGCTGGATTTCACGGTCATTGAGACGCCGGGGCATACGCCGGGAGGGCTTTCTTTCTATGAGGAGAAGGAAGGCATCGTATTTACCGGGGACTCGCTCTTCCAGGGCTCCATCGGGCGCACCGATTTCCCCGGCGGAAATATGACGCAGCTGGTGGAAGGCATCCGGAAGAATCTTTTCTGTCTCCCCGACGCGGTGGTCGTGCTTTCGGGCCATGGAAATCCCACGTCCATTGGGCAGGAGAAGAAGACCAATCCCTTCCTGGTGGGAGGCATCCTATGAGGAGAGACGCGGAATTTTGGATGAGGATCTCTGTGGTGGCTGGTTTCCTGGCTTTGATCGTGGCGGCACCGGTGGTACTTTTCCCATTTACCGTTTCCTTAGTCATTGCCATTCTTTTGAATCCGCTGGCGAAGTGGATCCACGAGCACGTGAAGCTTTTCGGGGGATTGAAACAGCTGCCTTATGATGTGGCGATTTTATTTTCCTTTGCTATTTTTGTTTCTGTGATCTATATGATCATCATTCATATCTTCGTGCCCTTCGTGACGGAGTTCAGAGAATTCATCAAAGGCGTGCCGGATATGGTGGTGGCGGTGCAGCAGGCGATTCCGGAATTGGAGCGGCAGTACCAGCTCTCGCTCCTGCCGCCGGAAGCGAAGAATTTTATTTCCCGCATCATCCAGGATGTGGGCGAATATACGCTGAAAATCGCGCAATTTAGTTTGTCTGCCATCTTTTCTTTTGCCAGCACTGTGATAGAATTGATAGTGGTTCCCTTTATCACTTTCTATATGATGAAAAAAGGAAACGCTTTCATTCAGGGCTTCATCGGTATTTTCCCTGACCGGTTCCATGCCCATCTGGCGAAGCTTTTTGAGGAAATCCATTTCGTCCTGAATGCGTACATTCGCGGGCAGCTTTTGCTGTCGGTGATCATGGGATTCGTGGTGTTCCTGGGCATGTGGTCCATGAATATTCCCTATCCTTTGGTGATCGGCCTTTTGGCAGGCGTGGTGGAAATGATTCCTCTGGTAGGTCCTATCATCGGTGCTGTTCCGCCGGTGCTCTTAGGGCTCATGCAGGGGAGCGCCGTGATGATGAAGGTCATTGTTTTCTACGTGGTGGTGCAGCAGCTGGATGGCCATTTCTTTATGCCCAAGCTCATGGGCAGTATTATCGATGTGCATCCGGTGGCAATCATTGCGGGCGTCCTCATCGGGGGACAGCTCTATGGTGTTTTGGGGATGATGATTTCTGTGCCCTTGGTGGCGGTGCTGCAGATCCTGCTTCGGCATCTGTGGTTTTATAACCGCTACAAACTATTAAAATAATAAAAACGCCGATCCTTTGGAGGGGTCAGGTGGGGAGGCAGTCATGAAAAAGACTACGATCATGAATACACTGAAAAAGAAGATTCGTGAGCATAAATTTAAATTTACCAACCAGCGTCAGGTTATTCTGCAGGCGTTCCTGGATAGCAAGGAAAATCACATGAGCGTAGAAGATGTGTATGCCATGGTGAAGGATGAAAATCCGGATATCGGCCTTGCTACGGTGTATCGCTCGCTGGAATTATTTACGTCCCTGGACCTGTTGAAGAAACTGGACTTCGGCGATGGCCGGAGCCGCTTCGAACTCAATGACCACTCCATGTCTCACTCCCATCACCATCTGATTTGTCTCGGCTGCGGGAAAGTGGTGGAATTTTCCTACGATTTCATGAATGAAATCAAGGAGAAAATCAAAAAAGAAAATGGTTTCCACATCGTGGATTACCAGTTGAAATTCTACGGCTACTGCAAGGAGTGCGCGAAGAAGAATCAGGAATTGTGAGAGTAGCCGGTAGTCGGGGCGCATTTGGCTGCTTCCTCATAGCGAGGAGCTTTTAGCTGGGAGCTTGGAGCTCCGGTAGTGACTCATGGCATTCATTACGCCCCGCAAAAGCAGCAAAGCACGCTCACTTGATTTTCTCTAAAGTATCCTTGTCTCGTGGGGCGAACTTACAAGCTCCCAGCTCGTAGCTCCAAGCTATGAGGAAGCAAGTAAACGTGCTACAATTTGAACCCTGAACCTGGAACCTTTTCTGGCCCCCTTGCTTTTTTTCTCATTTATTGCTAAAATGGATTCTGTTAATGCAATAAGGGCCTATAGCTCAGTTGGTTAGAGCAGGCGGCTCATAACCGCCCCGTCCCAGGTTCGAGTCCCGGTGGGCCCACCAAAAGAAAAAACTCCCGTCCGTGAAGGATGGGAGTTTTTGCGTGGGGCATGATATAATGTGTGGAGATGATTGCGCTGGAGGTTTTGTAGTCGGTAGTTGCTCTTCACTCTTGAAGGTATCACAAGAGGGCTTCAACGCAGCCAACCTTCCGGCCAAGGCCTTCCAAAGGAAGGAGGTTAAAAATGAATAGCCTTCCGTAGGAAGGCCTCACCTTATATATACCCCCTTCCTCTGGAAGGGGGAGGGCCCGAAGGGCGGGGGTTGGCTTGCATTGGCGGCAACAGCATTCCACGCACGGAAAAAAGACCTTGGACTTTAACTGAACGTAAGCGGGGCTCGGAATCGGTGTCGGTGTCATCATGTGTACCGAAGTACGGATGTCCTTAGCTATCGTCGGGGCTCGGCGAGTCGTGCAGTCAGGGAATCGAAGGTCTATTTCCTTCTTGGTATTGCTTTTTGTTGTGCTATTCGCAGGACTTTGGAAAATAGCAGCCAATTCCTTCGTCCTGCCCGATGATCATCAGGGCCTCGCAAGATCTTCCATCTGATAGGTCAGTGGCTCGAATGACTTCATTACGCGCGTAGATCTCTGAATCGAATCACTGTCCGAGATGGGTGCACACACGGTGCTCTGAATTTCATGTCTATAGTATACATGAGTCTTGTGAAAAAGTCTAGAGGAAAATAAAAATTCACATAGCATTTCTGTCATGTGAATTGCTGATAGCACTTGGCGGTTGTTGGCGGCACTTGGCGGAGCACAAGAGATAAGGGGGCGTCAAGCTCTCTTCCGTTAACGGCATTTATAAAAAGAGGAAACCTATGAATCTTACGGATCGATTACAAAAAGCGGCAGACCTGGTGCCGCCGGGGAAGGCCATGGCGGACATTGGGACGGACCATGGATACCTTCCGATATATTTAATAGAGAAAAAGAAGATGGAGCGGGCCATCGCTTGCGATATCAATCAGGGGCCTTTGGACAGGGCGCGGGAGAATTTGATTTCCTCCGGCATGATGGATCGGATTTCCCTTCGTCTGGGCGGCGGGCTTTCGCCGCTGGGAAAGGGCGAGGTGGACGGCGTCACCATTTGCGGTATGGGGGGACTCATGATCCGGCAAATCCTGGAGGACGACCGGGAGAAGGCGCAGGCGCTCTCGTGGCTGGTGCTACAGCCGCAGAATCATGTGGCGGAGCTGAAAGTGTTCCTCTCGACTCACCATTTCCGTATCGAGAAGGAAATCCTGTCGCAAGATGGCGGGCAGCTTTATGAGCTGCTCCTGGCAATGCCGGGGGAAATGGAGCCGCTGGATTTGCTGACGGCGGAAATCGGAGCGACGCCCTCTTACCGGGAGGATCCGCTATTTCCTGCGCACATAGAGCGGCTCATCCGGAAACGGGATTTCCTGATCCAAGGCGTGGCGGAAGATACGAAAGTGGAACGGCATCGGAAAAATAGAGAAAAAGCAGTGGAAGAGAAGAAAATACTGGAGGGATACCTATGAATGTGAAAGCCAAAGATTTGATGCAGCTCATGGAAACCTGGGCGCCCCGGGCGCTGGCGGAGAAGTGGGACCACCCGGGCTTGCAAGTGGGAAATCCGGAAGGGGACGTAACGAAAGTGCTGATTTCCCTGGACCTTACGGAAGAGGCGGTGGATTTCGCGGCAGAAAACGGAATTTCCATGATTATTTCCCATCACCCGTTCCTGTTCAAAGCCCTTCGCGAACTGGATCTCACCACTTACAAAGGCCGGGTTATCGGGAAACTCATTAAAAATGACATTCTCGCCTTTGCAGCGCACACGAATCTGGACACCGCGAAAGGCGGCGTCAACGATGCCCTTGCCGATGCGCTGGGATTGGAAAATAGAGAAGGCCTGGTGAGCGGGAAGGAAGAGGCGACGTACAAGCTGGCCATCTATCTGCGCCCGGCAGTGGCGAAAGCGTTCCGTGGCTATCTGGAAAAAGAGTACGCGGAGGAAACCGACCATTATTATTTCCTGGACAATGATGTGGACATGGCGGACATAGTGAAGCTGGAAATGAATGTGAAAGGTGCGGCGCTGCCATCTGTCCTGCAGGCATTGCAGGAACGGGCAGAAGGCGCTCACTATGATATCTATGAGCTCCAAAACGGGAGAAGTCGGGAGTACATGGGGCGCATCGGCGATTTGCCAAAAGAAATGGACGGAAAGGAAGCGCTGTCTTATATCAAAGAGAAATTGGGCATTCCGGTGCTGCGCTATGCGGGAGACGCCGGCGGAAAGGTGCGCCGCGTGGCTGTTCTCGGCGGCGCAGGGAGTGAATTTGCAGCTCTTGCGAAATCTAAGGGCGCTGATTTCTATCTCACCGGCGATCTCAAATACCACGAAGCCCAGGACGCCGCGGCCCTGGGACTCCTCATCGCCGACGGCGGCCATTTCTACACCGAGCGCGTCATCGTCCCGGTTCTCGCGAAGAGAATGGAGGAAGAGGCGAAGAAGAGAGGCTGGGAGCTGGAAGTCATCGCGTATGAGGAGCAGAGGGATATTTTCGAGTGCTTGTAAGTTCGGGGGGCTACTGGTGTTTGCGCCATTCTCACATGTCGCTGCGGCTCCTAGCTGCTGGCTGCTAGCTACTAGCCGGATAGAGGAACATGTCGATGAGAGCGAAGTGCGTTCCGCACTAGCCGGCTAGAAGCCAGTAGCTAGCAGCTAGGAGCAACATCGACATGTGTGCACCAGCGGTATCACCACCGACTACAAAATCTCTTGAATTTCTCCCCTTCCCATGCTATACTATAGCCCGCGAGCAGGAAAGATGAT
>CAVHZP010000088.1:0-7668 GCA_963640485.1 bacterium
TCATGCCGACGGTGATATTCATGGGGATTCCTCCTTGGGAAATAAGGTTCGAGGGTTGGTGCCGCGTCTGCTAGTGCATACATGGTGGTGCTGCTCCTGGCTATTAGCTTCTGGCTGCTGGTCGGCTAACGAAACATCTCAACGCTGCGCCAAGTGTGTCCTGCTATTAGCGGAAGTGGGATTTGCTTGTCGCTAATGGCGCAGGCTATGTGTGCATATAGCTCATTATTGAGCTTGTCGCACTGGCCGGCTAGAAGCCAGCAGCTAGTAGCTAGAAGCTTCATCGACATGTGCGTCTGGCGGTCGCGCCACGGAACTCTGAACCTTATAGGCTAACTTATGATATAATATTCATTATTATATTCTGTATTGATTTATATTTCCATCACGACTGAGGTGCATTTTGGAAGAAGAGAAGAAACCGGCTTTGAAGATTGGCGCGGCGGTGCTGGGGGCACTGGCCTTTCTTGCCGTAGCCGGCGGCGCGTATTTCTATGCCTTCGATCGGCCGGGCGGGTCGGGGAAGGTGCATCTCCATGTGGCGAAGGCGGCGACGGGTCACGACATTGCGAATCTTCTGGAAGAGAAGGGCGTGATTCGCAGCGCTTCCCTATTCAATGTGTACGCGCGGATTTTCGGCGAAGGAAATCAGCTGCAGAGTGGCGACTATCATTTGGAGAAAGGCCTTACGGTGAAGGAGGCCATGGCTGCTATGAAGCATGGCAAAGTGGAAGCGGCGGAGGTGACGGTGCCGGAGGGTTACACGGTGCGGCAGATCGCGGGGCTGCTCTATGGGGCAGGCATTGCGGGGGCCGAAGACTTTGTGGCGGAGGCAGCGACCTATGGACCGCTCCCCTACCAGTATGGCCCCGTGGCGGCGCCGATTAAGGGCGAAGGATTTCTTTTCGCCGACACCTATAGCATTCCCGTGGACTACACGGCGCGGCAGATTTGCGATCTCATGTACAAGCACACCGATGAAATGCTGACGCCGGCGATGCGCGAAAAGGCGGCGGCGAAAAATCTCCCGCTCCACAGCCTCTTCACCCTGGCGTCTATGGTGGAGCGGGAGGCGCGATTCAAAGAGGACCAGGTGCCCATCGCTTCCGTCATGCTGAAGCGTCTGGCGCTTAATATGCCGCTCCAAATCGACGCGACCATCCAGTACGCTTTGGGGGCGCAGAAGGAAGAGCTGACCCTGGCGGATACAAAAATCGACTCACCTTACAACACTTACACCCACCCGGGGCTCCCACCGGGACCCATCGGTAGCCCGGGCCTCGACGCGTTGCAGGCGGTCTTGGCAGCGGAACCCGGCGAGTACATTTATTACGTGGCAGAGAAGGACGGTCACCACGTATTTACGAAAACCTACGAAGAACACCAGGCGGAAACGGAGAGAATTTATGGCTCCAGTTCATGATATAGAAAAATTGAAACGGGAATTGGAAGAGGAAGCGGAGCGCGACTTCGTCCCCATCATTCGCGGGCCCGAGAGAGAGCTATTGCTGCAAGCGGCGGCGCTGGCGAAGCCCACGCGGATTCTGGAAATAGGAACCGCCATCGGCTACTCGTCGCTGCTTATGGCGGAGCGGTTCCCGGAAGCGGAAATCGATACACTGGAAATCGATCCCGTTCGCCACACGCGGGCGAAGGAAGTGATGGTGAAAGCCGATGTGAGTGAACGCGTGCATTGCCATCTGGGTGATGCGGCGGAAATCCTCCCCACACTCACAGGGCCTTACGATTTCCTTTATCTCGATGGTCCCAAGGGCCAGTACCTCCGGCAACTGCAGGAAATAGAAAATCGCCTCTCCCCCCACGCCGTTATAGCCGCCGACAACGTCCTCTTCCGCGGCTTGGTGAAGAGCGACGCCCCCGTCCCCCATCGCTATCGCACCCTGGTCATGCGGCTAAGGGAGTATATAGCCTATGTAGAAGGGAAGTACGAGACGGAGATTTATGAGGACGGAGACGGATTGGCCGTTTCGCGCAAGTGAGAGAACCGCTAGTGGTGATATCGCTAGGCGAACATGTCGATGCAGCTGCTGGCTGCTAGCTGCTGGCTGCTAGTCGGCTAGTGCGACAGGCTCAACGATAAACAAAGAGCGTCCCGCGATTGGTGGATGCGGCAGCTATTTGCCTAACCGCTAGAGGGAAGTCATCACCCGCCCTTACGGGCACCCTCTTCAAAGAAGAGGGCTTTATAGGAAAGGCTTCGCCCTCTTAGACCCCGCCCTTCCAGAGGAAGAGCGGTAGAAAGTAAAAATAGCGGGACGCTCTTTGTAGCGCGGTGAGATGTTTCACTAGCCGACTAGCAGCCAGTAGCTAGCAGCTAGAAGCCGCATCGACATGTGCGCTTGGCGGCAGCAGCTTAGCGGCGATTGTTAGATTAGATTACGTAAGGAATAAATATTATGTCCAATAAAATAGAGCTCCTCGCTCCGGCGGGGACGATGGAGAAGATGAAAATGGCGCTGCTCTATGGAGCAGATGCGGTGTATTTGGCGGGAAAAGTTTTCGGCCTGCGTGCTTATGGCGGTAATTTCTCTCATGAGGAAATGAGAGAGGCCGTGGCCTACGCTCATGGCATGGGGAAGAAGGTCTATGTGACGGTGAATATCATTCCCCGCAACGAAGACCTGGAAGGCCTCGATGATTATTTGAAATTCCTGGAAGAAATCCAGGTGGATGCGGCGCTGATTTCTGATCTGGGCGTCTTCACGCTGGCGCGGGAAGTGGCGCCGAAGCTGCCGATTCATGTGTCCACCCAGGCAAGTTCGGCGAACTGGCGCACGGTGAAGGCATGGAAATCCATGGGCGCGTCCCGCGTGGTTCTGGCCCGCGAAGTGTCGCTGGCAGAAATGGCGGATATCCGCAAGAAAGTGGATATCGAGCTGGAAGTTTTCGGCCACGGAGCCATGTGTATTTCCTGGTCGGGGAGATGTTTGCTTTCCAATTTCTTTACCCAGGGGAAACGGCAGTCCAACCGCGGTGAGTGCATCCAGGCTTGCCGCTTCCGCTACTCTGTCATGGAAGAGTCGCGGCCGGGGCAGTATTGGCCCATCGAGGAAGATGAGCATGGCACTTACATTTTCAATAGCAAGGACCTGTGCATGATCGAGCACATTCCGGAGCTCATCGAAGGCGGCGCATCGTCTTTGAAAATCGAAGGCCGCATGAAGAGCGTGTACTACGTGGCAGCGGTGGTGTCGGCGTACAGAAAAGCTATCGATGCCTACTATGCGGAGGGCAAGGATTTCCATTTCCGCAATGAGTGGAGAGAAGAGCTGGAAAAAGTATCCCACCGTCCTTACACTACGGCGTTCGCCTTCAAGAGTCCGGACAACACGGCACAGGAATATATCAAGTCCCAGCCTGAGCAGCCCTATGATTTCGTGGGCCTCGTGCTGCCGTCTGAAGCGGGCACCATGAAGGTGCAGCAGAGAAATCATTTCAAAGTGGGCGAGACGTTGGAGTACCTGACGCCGCAAGGCGAAGTGGGTCTCTTCACGGTAGAAGGCCTGGTGAATGGCGAAGGTGCTGTGGTCGAAAAGGCGCCGCACCCGCTGGAAGAACTGACGCTGCAGGCGGCGAAGAATTTCCCTGCTTACACCATCATAAGGAGGAAAGCGCACCATGGATGATACGAGAGTGTATTTTGAAATCCCCCGGGAAGCGGTGAATTACGTGAACCGCATCATCGAGGGCTATGAGTATCTCGGCGTCCTCACCACCCTGGACCCCGCCCGCGCCACTTGCCAGATCAATTCCACCGCCGACACCAGAGACCTGGTCATCGACGTGCTGACTCACCTGGACGATGTGGAAGTGAAGATATTGCCAGATAGGGAAGCGGCGCTGTAGCGGGAGGGGGTTAGTAATCAGTGATCAGTGATTAGTAGTCAGGACGCGTTTACCACTATAGACAGTCAGACGAACAGACATTAGATATTAGACATCCGGCTGTGCGCTTGGACCACGGTTGCACGTAAACAGTTCGCGGCTACGATGAGGCGGTAGGTAAAGGCGTCCCGACTACCGACCACTGACCACTGACCACTGACCACCGACTACTAAATCCCTAGCTTTTTTAAAATCTATCATCTAAATTTCCTTGACAGTCCCCCACGCCGTGGTATACTTGACTGTCAAAGAGAACCATACCGAAAGGACAGCTAGCCCGCTGTCCTTTCGGTGCATTTAAAGGGGCGGGGGTTAGTAATCAGTAATTAGTGGTCAGTGGTCAGTAGTCAGTAAGCGGTTATCGTTAGCGTTTACATGGAGATTGTGAGGCAGCGGCCAAATGCGTCCTGATTACTGATCACTGACCACTGACCACAAAACCCCTAGCCCTCATCACCACCATATATAAGTATATAAATAAGGAGAATCCCATGGCATCCAACGGACTTATCACAGATTTGTATCAGCTCACCATGTCCAATGCGCTTTTCAAGAAAGGCATGCATGAGCGAAAGGTTGTATTTGACCGGTTTTACAGAAAGAATCCTTTTGACGGTGGCTACACGGTCGTGGCAGGGCTGGCGCATTTGGCGGATTTCGTGAAAAATTTCCGTTATGACGAAGAGGATATCGCGTATCTCAGGAGCCTGGGGATTTTCTATCCGGAATTTCTGGATTACCTGAAAGATTTCCATTTCACTGGAGACATTTACGCCATGCCCGAAGGGACGGTGGCATTCCCGGGAGAAATATTGCTCCGCTTCCATGGCACTGCCACTGAAGCAATGCTGATGGAAACCGGCCTCTCCATGATCATGAATCACGAAAGTCTCATTGCTACCAAGTGCCGCCGGGTGCGGACGGTGGCGCCGAAGGATGCGCTCATGGAATTTGGTTTGCGCCGGGCTCAGGGGCACGCAGCAGGGCTCTGGGGCGCGCGGGCGGCTATGATCGGCGGTTTCAATGGCACGTCCAATGTGGAAGCCGGGCGCCTCTTCGGTATCCCGGTGTTGGGTACCATGGCACACAGCTGGGTCATGAGCTTCGACACCGAGCTGGAGGCTTTCGAAGAATATGTGAAGCAGTATCACAACAATCTGATCCTTCTCGCCGACACCTACAACGTGCTGGAAATGGGCGTGCCCGATGCGATTCAGATTTTCACGAAGCTCAAAACAGAAGGGAAACTCCCGAAGGTTTACGGCATTCGCATCGACAGCGGCGACCTGGGCTATCTCTCGAAAGAGGCGAAGCGCATGTTCACTGAGGCCGGTTTCCCGGATGCCATCATTTCCGGCTCCAATGATCTGGACGAATATCTGATCCAGTCCTTGAAGGAGCAGGGCTGCACGGTCACCAGCTGGGGCGTGGGCACGAAGACCATCACCGCTGATGGTAGTCCCGCCATGGGCGGCGTCTTCAAGATGTGCGCTCGCGAGAAAGATGGCACCTTCGAACCGGTGATGAAGATTTCCAATGACGTGGCCAAGATGACGAACCCCGGTGTGAAGGAAGTGCGCCGTTTCTACAAGAAGAGCAATGGCAAAATGATCACCGACCTGGTGTGCCTTGCCGATGAGCCCATGCCCCGTGGCGAAGATTTCACACTGGTCACCGAGTCGGCGAAGTGGAGAAAGAAAGAGCTCAAGGCCGGCACTTATGTGTGCGAAGAAATGCTGAAGCCCGTGGTGAAAGCCGGCGCCATCCAGCCGCTGCCGACTCTCCAGGAAACCATCGCCTACGCCAATCAGCAGATGGAGACCCTGTGGCCGGAGTACACCCGCCTTTTGAATCCCCACATCATGGAGGTCAATTTGTCTGATGCGCTGCAGAATTTGAAGAGCGAAATCATTGAAAAGGATTTGGGTAAGTAGTTGGTTTTACGATATCGGTTTAGTGATCAGTAATTAGTAATTAGTAATTAGTAATTAGTAATTAGTAGTCAGGACGCGATTGCCGTTACGTCCACATAGCGAGATGATCTCTATGTGGACGTAGCGGCAATCGCGTCCTAATTACTGCTCACTGACCACTGATCACTAAACCGATAGCGTATTCACCGACTTTGTCCTAGCCCGTCGCCATGCGAGGGTGCTATAATATCCCCATAGGAGAAATTGTATTTCCTCGAAAGGAGATCGCTATGAAGAAATGGATTGTTGCCTCTATGGCGGCAGCTTCTTTGACTTTGGGCGGCATGACGGCCCAGGCAGATACCATGGTTTTGTCCGGCGGCGAAAGTCTGGACCTGGGCGCTATCAGCGTGTATGATGGCGAGCGCTCTTTCTTCGGGAGCCAGATCCATGACTGGCTCATGGAGGACAGCGCAGCGAAGACGGTAGAAGAGGCGCTGAATAAAGAAAAGGTATTCCCTGAAGGCTCTGATGCTTCGAAGGCTGCTTCGGAGATGGCCATCGATATTCTGCGCCGCGGCAAGGTGTACCAGGTGCGCTCGGTGGATAATGGCACCTATTACCAGGGCATGGTGCTTTCTATTTCCGTATCCGATGCGGAAATGTTGCAGATGACGCTGCTGAGCCAGGCGCTGGAGAAGAAGGATGCCGGCGATGAGGCGAAGAAACTTGCGGAAGGCGCAGAGGCAGCAGAGACATCCAAAGAGGAAGATGAACTGGACGATCTGCCGCTCCTTTCCTCTTTCGTGGACGATGTGGAAGTGAAGACCCACAGCGATTGGAAGAAGGCTGCGTCCAAGGCGGGCATCGCTTACGAGACCGGCAGCGCGCAAATCACCCTCAAGAGAAAGGGACTGGCGCTTCCGCTGTTCTTGAAAGGCATCGTCATGCGCGAGTCGGGCAGCACCACCTACACTCTCCTGGCCGCTGACCAGGCGTCGGGGACATATTTGGAACCGGCCATTGATAAGGCCCTTGCCGGAGCAAAGAAATGAAAAAGTCATGTCTCGCCTGGGGCCTGGCAACGCTGATGTGCCTTGGCCCCATGGCTTACGGGGAAGAAATCGAAACGGCGCCGACGGAAACGGCTGTGGGAAATCTGATTTCCATGGAAAGTCTCCCGTCCCTTCCAGTGGATATGGGCGAGGGGCTGGCGTTCTATGACTTTGGCGCGTCGAAGGGCTGCCTCTCTTCGCTGCACCTGCCGAAGAAGACGTCGCTCTACATCGGTCCTGCGCCGGTGGAAACATTGGCCGATGCGTCGGGGATTCTCTTTATGGAAGGGAAGAAATATGACAGCGCTGCGGCTGTTTTCGGGTTGGAATTCACCGGCGAAGAGGCGGAGAAAACGTTCGGCGGCATGTTCCTCCCCGGCGGCTTTTCGCAAGAGGCTGCAGAGAAGATGCTTCATTTCAATATGAGCCTCTTGCAAGCGGGCAGCACGTGCAATGAGTTTTTCCTCACCGTGGCCAAAGGCACCCGGGCCGCCACCGGCGAGCTGCTTCCCTACGATTTCCTGGCCCTCGACATGGTGCGGGTGGAGCAGCTCCACCGGGTGACCTCCGTTCCGAAGACCTACAGCTTCGCCGTGGAGCCCTACCTTTCGGCAGACGGCTTCGCCCTGCCGCTCTACGCTAGAGGTTTCGCTATGAAATCGGAGACCGGCTATCGTTTTCTCCTCTTCGTCACACTGCAGAGCATGAAGGAAGAGCTGGACCAGGTGACGTATCAAATCATACAGAAATAAAAAAGCAGCGATCGAAAGATCGCTGCTTTTTACGTGGGAGCG
>CAVHZP010000089.1:0-7598 GCA_963640485.1 bacterium
CTTCTTATATAAAAAAGACGCAACTTGAAAATGAAGTGAAGAATATCCTTCCTAAAGAATTATCCAAGTATTTTTTCTTTGATGGAGAACGCATTGAAAAAATGAGTAAAGATATTTCGACAGGAAAGAAGGCAACTGATTTTGCAGAGGCAGTCAAGGGCTTGCTTGGGCTGCAGGCGATGTATAGCGCTCTAGAGCATTTCAATCCACGATTCAAGGTGAGTGTACTAAGCAGTTATGAAGCGAGCTATAATGCTCAAAGCAACCAGAAGATTAAGGAATACAACCAGATTATAGAACGGTGCAAATCTGAAATCGAAGCAATTGACACAAGGAGGGAAGAGCTTGATAAAGAAATAGCTTTTGCTGAGACGAGAAAGTTGGACAAATCTGTTGAGATTAAGGAGTACGCAGAAGGCGAGAAGCTCCAGTCGGAAAAGGAGCAGCTGCAAAAAAGAATTTTAGCGATTGAGAGATCCAAATCAAATACTTATAAGGAAATCTGCCGGGAATTCAGTGACAATCTAAAATCATTCTTTTCTATATCGCTAATGAGTCACGCAATGAAATTATTATCCGACAAAGATTTCACAGGTAAAGATATCCCTTATATGCGGGCAGAAACGATAGAATATTTGCTGAAGCAGAAGGTATGCATTTGTGGTACGCATTTGGATGAAGGGACAATCCCCTGTGATAAGGTAAAAGAATTAATCGATTTTTTGCCTCCACAATCTATCAGCGCATCGATTGGCGACTTTAAGACGAAGGCTGGCGAAAGATTAAATCAATACAAAGATGTCTATGGTCGAATCCGCGAAAAACTAGAAATTATTAGCCAGCAGGACGCGGATTTAGAGGAAGAAAGAGAGAAGCTTACCAATATTGAGGGCAAGCTGAATGGAGGCGATACTCATTCTAAGGTGCGTGCGATTAATTCTGAAATCCGGCAGTGTGAACAACTGATTCGTAAATTCATGGCGGAACGGGATGAAGGCATTGCAAGGAGAGCTAGAAGGGCAAGTGAACTTCAAACAGCAGATACAGCCCGAAGCGAGCTGGCGCTTTTAGACGAAAAAAACAGAAAGATAGAAATTTATAAAGCCTGTGCAACAAGAATATACCATGAATTGCAGAAGGAGTATTACGAAAGCGAAAAGAAAATTCGTGAGCGCTTGCAAACCACAATCAATGATATATTTAAACAAATATATGACGGCGGATTGTATTTGACGATTGATGAAAAGTATCATATTTCCGTATATGCTACAGACTACAATGGGGATGTTGAAACATCTACTGCGCAGAGTATTTCTGTTATATTTGCATTCATTACGGGGATTATTAAGATGGCACGCGATAACAGAAAGTCTGATGATGAGGATGCTAAGCTTTTGTCGTCAGAGCCATATCCTTTGGTCATGGATGCACCGCTTTCTGCGTTTGACAAGAGACGCATAAAAACGATATGCGAAGCACTTCCGCAAACAGCAGAGCAAGTTATTATCTTCATTAAAGATACCGATGGTGATTTGGCAGAAAAATATCTGGGAGAGCGTATCGGGAGTAGGCATCGTTTTGATAAGAAAGATGAATTTGAAACGGTTTTGATGTAAGAGGTGTATCATGTTCGATAAGCAATACAGATTTAAAGGCAGACATGCCCAACGTGTAAATCAACTAACGAGTATATTTGACGATGTAAGCAAGGCAAAGCTTTTCGATAGAAATATAGATGTTTATACTAATGCGCCACTGATCGGTTTCCTCTATGGTCGAATGGCAGATTTAGATGAGACCAAAAATCCGGCGACAAATCAGGTTTATGACCAAAGCGTCATGGGCGATAGGGTCATATATTCTCAAACGGAATTGCTGTTTAATTTTAGACTGATCATGCTGCTTGATAAACAATATGAACCCGATGAAGACAAACGAGTTGATAAAGCCTTTCGGAATATGGGTAAAAATCCAGCCGATGAAGAGCGCTTTAACAGCTATGTCAGAGGCGGAGTGGATGTGCTTTATGAGAAACTGATTGAAGGGGCAACGGAGGCGGAAGACTATATCGATAAGCTTTACGACTTCGTAGAAGAATTCCAGGATCGGTTTAACTCAGAAGTGTCGAAAGATGCTATTTTACAGTTGTGCTTTAAGAAGTAGGAGGAATTGTAATGGGGAGGGATAATAGACACGCAGCCCTTGCGTATTTGCTTAGTCAAGCTGATAAACAAGGATATGTTACTTTCGATAACATCATAGATTGTGCTGATTCCAACTCTCTTCCCATTAAGGATTTTGACTGGCTTGCGAGTGAAATCACAACTAGAGGAGTCCTTGTTTATGATACGGAACCGGAATCGCAGCATACCATCGATTCCAAAGACGATGATTTCGATGATTTTTCGCAAATTGACTATACCGTTGTATTTGACCGTATTATCGAAATAGATGATTCCATGGAAGATTTTGTGGAAAAAGTGCGTAACATAAAGCCGCCCCAATGGAAGGAGCTTGCCTCTTTAGAGTATCAAGTCATCGAAGGGAACCGGCATGCTCGAAACAGAATGATCGAGATGCATTTACGGTTGGCATTAAAAATGGCGTTGCAGCGGGCTGAGCAGTATGACATGGACATGTCAGAGGCAATTAGTGAGGCTTGTATTGGGCTAATACTGGCAGTGGATAAGTATGACCCGGATACGAATGGAGCTTTTGGCTCATATGCCACGATGTGGATTTTACAAAATATTTCTCGCTATCAAAGTGCACGTAATGCCGTTTTGTACTATCCGGTACATAGGAGGGATTTGTATTTTACTGCCTATCCCATTCTAAAAGAAATAGGATATACGGATACTCCGGATTTGTTTAAACGCCGAGAGATAGAAAATCTTTTGCGAAATCAACTGGATTTTGACGAGAAACAGATAGAGGACGTATTAAATGCAGCTATTCCGCCGGAATCCTTGGATGAAATTCTTTCTGAAGACACGCAGAAGCTTTTAGACCATGCAGTAGAAAGGAAGGTGGCGCAAGTTACCGAAGCACTTACCGCTGATGATGATACGGAGCAAAGTGCTTTTGAAGTGCTAAGAAAAGAGGACTTGGAGAAAGCACTGGGTGAACTAAGACCACGCGAAAAAGATGTTCTTATGCTTCGTTATGGATTGATTGACGATGAGGAAAAAACGCTGGAAGAGGTCGGCAAGCGTTTCGGCGTAACCCGTGAGCGTATCCGACAAATTGAGACCAAGGCGTTATATAAATTAAGCCATCGATCACAATTCAAAAAACTTCGCGAGTATTTCGATTGAAACGATATCCGGCAAAGGCGATTACAAAAGACGGTTGAGGACTCCTGTCCGTCTTTTTGGAGACGCCTTCATTATTCGTGGATATATTGCGGTATTTGCCATGATTTTAATCTTGCTTTAAATTGTGCAGATGCCGTCTGCACATTTTAAAGCAAGATTAAAATCTGTGTGGTAGTTAATACACCTTTAATTTGTGCAAGAGGCGCTTGTGCAATTAAGCTATTTCTAATTTGTGCAACAGCCTGTTGCACAAATTAGAAACTGCTATCCTTTTGATTATGCGATAGACAGGACAGCGTTTCCCCTGAATCACTTTGACAGAGAATGCTCTATTTCCTCAAACACATAAGGACCGCAGTGATTTCTATTTCCCAAAAGTCGGGCGAGGGCTCTTCCCCGTCTTTTTGTGTGCCCGCATTATTCGTGGATATATGGCGGCGTTTATGGTATCATATAGCAGTGAATGTCATAAAATCATTGAAGAATCTGAGGTGATGAAAGCGTATGGGAAATACGATCCGGTTGGTTCTTGGCGGTGCGCGGAGCGGGAAGAGCGAGTTCGCGGAGAAGCTGATGTATCATTCCACAGGGAAAAGGAAGGGATATATCGCCACTAGCCAGATTTTTGATGACGAGATGAAGTACCGTGTGATGCTGCATCAGGAGAGGCGGCCGAAGGAGTGGCAGACTTTCGAGGTGATGCATGACGCGGCGAGTGAGATAGGGAAGGTCCTTGACGGGGCGGACGCTATCCTTTTTGACTGCATCACCATGTATGTGAATAATCTATTGATGGATCACATGAAGGAGGTCTCGGTGGAGACGCTCGGCGTGGATGACTTGACGAAGCTCCAGGGAGCTTTGGAGAGGGATCTGACGGCGATGTTTGATGCGATTTCTAAGGTAGATGGGAAGGAAATCATTTTCGTATCCGATGAGCTGGGCATGGGTATCGTGCCGGCCAATGCGATGAGCCGGGTATACAGGGATCTTGTGGGGCTGGCGAATCAGTATATCGCGAAGCGTTCTGACAAGGTATATCTTTCGGTGGCAGGGATTACGATAGAGCTCAAAGAAAGAGGAGTGGAGTTATGATGAAGACAACGAAGAAGGTCATGTTTCAGGGAACCAGTTCTCATGTAGGTAAGAGTATCTTGTGTACGGCTTTTTGCCGGATTCTGGCGCAGGATGGGTATCTGACGGCTCCTTTCAAGGCGCAGAATATGGCGCTGAATTCTTATGTGACCCGCTCGGGCGGGGAGATGGGGCGTTCCACGGTGGCGCAGGCTGAGGCGGCCGGGGTGGATCCTATCGTGGAAATGAATCCGGTGCTTTTGAAACCGACGGGAAATTCTTGCTCTCAGGTGGTGCTTCTCGGGGAGTCTGTGGGAAATTACAGTGCTTCGGAGTACCAGAATTGCTATAGCCAGAAGGCCTGGGCCAGTGTGCAGAAGGCGATGGACTATATGCAGAGCCATTTCGATGTATTGGTCATCGAGGGGGCTGGGAGTCCGGCGGAAGTGAATCTGAAGAAGAATGATATCGTGAATATGCGTATCGCGAAAGAATTCAATGCGCCGGTTTTCCTCATCGCTGATATCGACCGCGGCGGCGCTTTGGCGTCTATCGTGGGGACTTTGATGCTCCTTGATGAGGACGAAAGAGCGCTGGTGAAGGGGCTCATCATCAATAAGTTCCGCGGGGATATTACGTTGTTGTATCCGGCGCTGGATTTCCTGAAGGAGAAGACCGGCGTGCCGGTGCTGGGGGTCATTCCGTTCCTGGATAAGCTGGGCATCGATGATGAGGATTCTGTTTCCTTGCAGGATATACCGACGGATCATGTGATGAGAGATATCCATATCGCGGTGATGCAGACGCCGAAGATTTCCAATTTCACGGATTTCGATGCGCTGGCTCATGAGCCGGATGTGAATGTCCGCTTCGTGCAGAAGGGGGATATCATCGGTCATCCGGATTTGATCATGCTGCCGGGTTCGAAGAATACGACGGAGGATCTGCTGTATCTGAAGCGCCAGGGTTATGCGAAGGAAATCGTAGAGCTGGCTGAGTCCGGTGTGCCGGTGATCGGCATTTGTGGCGGCTACCAGATGCTGGGCGAAAAGGTGTGCGATCCGCTTCATGTGGAGAGCCAGAATGATGAGGTCGAGGGTCTTGGGCTCCTGCCTTACGAAACGTCCATGCATGGCAAGAAGAATACGTACCAGGTGCTTTTCGACTGCGAAAGTCTGCCGTTCCTGGATATGGAGTTCTCCGGCAAGGATATGCGGGGCTATGAAATCCACATGGGCGAGACCACGCTGACGAAGGAGGCGCAGTCGCTCTTCCACATTACCCAGAGGAGTGAGTCGGCGGTGGATCTGATGGATGGGTATATCAATGAGAAGCACAATGTCTTCGGCACCTACTGCCATGGCATTTTCGATAATGATGAAATCCGCCGCGCTATGATCAATGCGCTGCGCAAGAGAAAAGGTCTCGAAGAGCTGCCGATCCAGTTCCGTTACCGGAAATATAAGGAATCGGAATTTGACCGCCTGGCAAAGACGGTGCGGGAGCATTTCGATATGGACGAATTCTACCGCATTCTGGAGAATAAATAGTGGAGGGCTGGTATATAGCTGCCATCTTCGCGGTGATTCCGGTGGCTGCCCTGGTGGTGGATACGGTATTTGGCGATCCCCGGTCCGATTGGCACCCGGTGGTGCTGATCGGGCGGGTGATTTCTTTCTATGAGGGGATTCTCTATCCGAAGAAGGGGGCTTCTCATGGAAATACATTTCTCCGCGGCATGCTGACGGTGCTCCTGGTGCTTTTCACGGTGGGTGCTTTCGTGGGCGTGCTGACCTGGATTTCCCATCTGGGCGGCTTCCTGCTCTATGCGGCGGTGAGCACGGTGGTCTTGTATTTCACCATCACGCCCCGGGCGCTGGCGCGGGACGGTCTGGAAATCTACCATCTCTTAAAAGACGGAGATATCGTGCTGGCGCGGAAGCGGCTCAGCTGGATTGTCGGCAGAGATACGGAAAATCTGGAGGAAGGCGATATCGCCCGCGGCACCATCGAGACGGTGGCGGAGAATACCACCGATGGCATCATCTCGCCGCTTTTCTATTTCCTTCTCCTGGGGCCTGTAGGCGCGGCGCTGTATCGCGCAGGAAATACGATGGACTCTATGCTGGGATATAAGAATGAGCGGTATCTGTACTTTGGCCGCTTTGCAGCGCGGCTGGACGATGTGCTGAATTATATCCCCGCCCGGCTGACGTTTCTCCTTTTCGTGGCAGCGTCGTTCCTGATGCAGCTGGATTGGAGAAATGCGATTTCTATCGGCCTGCGTGATGCGTCAAAGCATCCGTCACCCAATGGGGGTTACGCGGAGGCGACGGTGGCAGGGGCGATGCATGTGCGTCTCGGCGGCTACAATTACTATGAAGGGAAACCGGAATTCCGCGAGTACATGGGGGATCCCGATACGCCTTTGAAGGCGGATCATATCATGACTTCGATCATGCTGATGTATGGCGCCACGGTGCTTTTCATCGCGGCGGAGTCGGCTTTGATTTTTATGCTTTGGTGATGGAATGAATGCATTTTTAGTGGGGCTCCAGTTTCTGACCCGTATCCATATCTCTGACCGGACGGTGTGGAATGATGAGGAATTTGGCAAAAGCGTAAGCTATTTCTCGGTGATCGGTTGGATCATCGGCGCTTTCATGTGCCTCATTTATTTTTTGATGAAGCCTTTGGAAACGCCGCTCCTGACGGCGTTTCTCATCGTGGTGGGAGAGCTTTTCCTCACTGGCGGGACTTTGGCGGATGGGCTCATGGATTCGGCGGACGGCCTTTTTTCGGGACGCTCGAAGGAGCGGACGTTGGAAATCATGAAGGATAGCCTTATCGGCTCTTTCGGAATGCTTTCTATCATGATTTACGTGATCATGACTACTCTGTGTCTTGCGGCGGTGACGGAGCCTCTCTATATGGTGCTCATCGCTATGCCCACTTTGGGACGGCTGAATATCGTAGTCAGCATTTGTGAGTACCCTTACGCGCGCCCTTATGGCATGGGGAAATCTTTTGCTGCCTACCGCAGCAAGTACGCTGTAGAGGTCGCCGCTGTGACGGCGGCGCTCCCGGCGCTTCTTTTCGGCTTCGACTATCTCCTTCTTGCCGGCGCAGCGCTCCTCATGGGACTGTACCTCAATCGCTGGATCGTGAAGAAAATCGACGGCACCACGGGAGATACTTACGGCTTTG
>CAVHZP010000090.1:0-7579 GCA_963640485.1 bacterium
TTAAAAAAGAAATTTCCGTCATTAGCATAGGAGGTCATAGAAATGGCAGCTAATAAAGATGAAAATACAGTAGAACAGAATAAGCAGAAGGCCCTTGAAAATGCGATGAAGCAGATCACCAAGGAATTTGGTGCCGGCTCTATCATGCGTTTGGGGGAAATACAGGATAAGCTGGATATCGACGTGATTTCCACCGGTTCTCTGGCGCTGGACATCGCCGTCGGCGTCGGCGGGTATCCGAGAGGCCGCGTCATTGAAATCTATGGCCCTGAATCTTCCGGTAAGACCACCATCGCGCTCCACGCCATCGCGGAAGCCCAGAAGGCAGGCGGCGTGACGGCGTTCATCGATGCCGAACACGCGCTGGACCCGGTGTATGCGCACCATTTGGGCGTGGACACGAAGGAACTTCTGATTTCCCAGCCCGACAGCGGCGAGCAGGCGCTGAGCATCGCCGAATCTCTGGTACGAAGCGGCGCGTTGGACATGATCGTCATCGACTCCGTAGCTGCCCTGGTGCCGAAGCAGGAAATCGAAGGGGACATCAGCGACCAGTCCGTGGGTCTGCAGGCGCGCCTCATGAGTAAGGCGCTCCGCAAACTCACCGGCATCATCAGCAAGTCCAAGACCATCGTGATTTTCATCAACCAGCTTCGTGAAAAGGTGGGCGTCATGTTTGGCAACCCGGAAACCACCACCGGTGGCCGGGCGCTGAAATTCTACTCCACCATCCGCATCGATATCCGCAAGACTGATGTGATCAAGAATGGCACGGAAATCGTGGGCAACCGTACCAAAGCGAAGGTGGTCAAGAACAAAGTGGCACCGCCTTTCAAGGTAGCGGAATTCGATATCATGTACGGCGAAGGAATTTCCAAGGAAGGCACGCTCCTCGATATCGCCGTGAATATGGATATCATTCAGAAGAGCGGCGCCTGGTACTCTTACAAAGGCAGCCGCATCAGCCAGGGACGCGAGGCAGCGAAGAAATATTTGAAGGAACATGATGACGTGTCTGCGGAAATCGACAAGATCATTCGCGACACATTGGTGGTAGAACCGGATCATTTTGAAGATGGCGTACTTTCGGAACAGGACTCAGAAGACGGCAGCGAAGACTAGAAGCTGCTATGAGGCGGCGTTGTCCCTTTTGAAATACCGGGACAATAGCGAGCAGGAACTTTTTCGCAAGCTTTCCGATAGGGAGTATAGCGAGAAGGAAATCGAGGAAACCATAGCCCGCCTTCGTGAAGTGGGCTATGTGGACGATGCAACCTTCGCCGATGACCTCTTCGAAGCCTACCGCCAGCGGGGCGCCTATGGCGATCGCTATATCCACCAGAAGCTCAAAGAAAAAGGGCTTGCCACAGAGAAACATCTATCGGCCGAGGAAGAATGCGAAGCCGCCGCCAGTCTCCTTTTCCGGAAAGTAGAAATCTCCCCGGCGCTAAGAGAAAATTACAAAAAAGCCGCCGCCTTCCTCTTCCGCCGCGGCTTTAGCGCAGAGGCGGTGTCCTACGCGTTCCGGGAAGTCGGAGAGGGTGTGGAGTGGTAGGAATAAAGGTTCAGGGTGCAAGTTGGGGCTATTAGGCCAGGAATTTTCATGCGGTAACTTGAAGCAGATTGTTACGCTAGCGGTTAGCAAGCTATGTGTCGCGTTCTCTAAGTCGTGGGACGCACTTTGTATTCAGCACTATGTACGCACTAGCCGACTAGCAGCCAGCAGCCAGCAGCCAGCAGCTAGGAGCAACATCGACATGTTTGCACTGGCGGAGGCAACACTAGCCCAGGACGCGCGCAATCAAAAACAGCAACTCTAAATGAGCTGCTGTTTTTTTATTGCCTAAAAGTCAAAATAAAAATCAAAAGAATATTGACTTTTTGACTTTTGAGATTATAATAGAATACAGAAATGAGAAATAAGGAAAGCGGTGAGAATCATGAATAGTACCATGTTATCAGATAAGATTGAGAACTTCATATTGGAGATGCTAAAAAGCCAGGAGTCCGATGCGCTGCTTCTCAAGCGTAAGGATGTGGCAGACCGGCTTGCCTGCGCGCCGTCCCAGGTGACTTACGTGATCAATACCCGGTTCTCCGGGAACGATCGCTTTATCGTCGAGTCCCGGCGCGGGAGCGGCGGGTACATCAAGATTGCCCTTCGCTCCATCACTCGGGCGCCCCAGGCGGCGGCGCTTCCACCGGGAATGGCAAAAGAAAATAAGTCAAATGGTCAGTCAAAGGTCAATGACAATTCGGTGGATGCCATCGAAAGAAGTCTTCGCGGATATTTCCAAATGCTTTTGGATTACGACATCGTATCGGAAAGGGAGTATCGCCTCCTGTATGCCATGATGCATACCATGCTGGCCTATTGTCCGGAAAGCCAGCGCAAAGAGGCGGCGCGCACGATGATCCATCGCATAGAGTGGGCTTTGAAAGGAGAATGAATCATGATTTGTGAACATTGTCATGCCAATCCTGCTTCGGTTCATATGGTGCAGGTGGTGAATGGGAAACGGTCCGAGCAGTATCTGTGCCAGGACTGCGCAGAAAAAATGAACGTATTTGAAAAGGAAAAGAGCCTTTTTGGTAGAAATGGATTTACCTCGTCCTTCGATTCCCTGATGCATAGCGCCATGGACGATTTCTTCGCCCGGCCTTTGGCATCGGCTTTGGGAAAAGGGTTCGGTGACTTTGTGGAAATCGAAGAACCGGGTCTCTTAGGCGGCCAGGGTGGCTATGGAGATTTCAAAGAAAAATTGAAAGAATCCATGGGAAAATCCCAGAGCGAAAAAGTTTCCACCCCTGCCAAAGAAGAAAAGGTAGAGGACACGGAACTGGCGAAACTCAAAAAGGAACTGGCCGTCTGCATTTCCCGGGAGGAATACGAACGGGCAGCGGAAGTAAGGGATAAGATCAAAGCGCTGGAGTCTTAGTAATCAGTAATTAGTAATCAGTGGTCAGGGCGCATCTGACCAAGCAGCCAAATGCGTCCTGACTACTAATCACTGATTACTGATCACTAAATCGATAGCGTCATAACAACGAGAAAAGGAGTGATTCTTATGGAAGATAGATATACCGATGGTGTAAAAAATGCCTGGAAATTTGCGACCGCCGAGGCGTCGAAGCTGGGCAGTGATTATGTGGGAACCGAGCATCTGCTCCTGGGGATTGCCCATGAGAAAGAGTCTGCCGGCGGCAAGATCCTGAATGCCCTGGGCGTGACGGTGGAGGCGGTGGAGCCGCTTCTCGCCGGTCAGGGCGGCCGTTTCACCCGGCAGGAGCTCTATGTGGCGCCGCGGACGAAGCGGGTGCTGGCCATGGCGGAAGAGGAGGCCAATGACCTAGGCCACTCCTACATCGGCACCGAGCACTTGCTCCTGGCGCTTCTTCGAGAAGGGAATGGCGTGGCTATGCAGATTCTGGACCACTTCGGCGTGACCCAGGAAAAGTTGCAGACCGCGTTTGAACGGTTCATGTCCGAAGACGGCAAGGACGGCGGCAGCGCCGACCTGGGGGACATGGGCGAATTTGCCATCGACCTCAATGAAAGAGCGAAACAGGGAAAAATCGATCCGGTCATTGGTCGCACCAATGAAATCAACCGGGTGATTCAGATTCTCTCCCGTAGAAATAAAAACAACCCGGTCCTCATCGGCGAGCCGGGGGTCGGCAAGACTGCCATCGCTGAAGGACTGGCGCAGCGCATCGTTTCCCATGATGTGCCGGAAATCTTGAAAGATTGCCGCGTGATTTCTCTCAATATGTCTTCTGTGGTGGCAGGCACGAAGTACAGAGGTGAATTTGAAGAGCGACTGAAAAAAGTGATCGACCAGGTGAAAGAGCACAAGGATTGGATCCTTTTCGTAGACGAGTTGCACACACTGGTGGGCGCCGGGTCCACCGAAGGCTCCATGGACGCAGCGAACATCATGAAGCCCGCCCTGGCTAGAGGGGAGCTCCGTTGTATCGGTGCCACCACGCTGAAAGAGTACAAGAAATACATCGAGAAGGACGCCGCGCTGGAGCGTCGTTTCCAGCCGGTGAAAGTGGGCGAACCGACGCCGGAAGATACGCTTGCCATTCTGAAAGGACTGCAGGATCGCTATGAAGCCTTCCACAAGGCGAAAATCACCGACGAAGCCATGAAGGCGGCGGTGGAACTGTCGGGACGCTACATCACCGACCGTTTCCAGCCGGACAAAGCCATCGATGTAATCGACGAAGCGGCGGCGAAGGTCCGCATGCAGGCATCGTCTACGCCGGACGATTTGAAAGAAAAGGAGAAAAAGCTGGCCTCTATCCTGAAAGAGAAGGAAGCCGCTGTTTCCTCCCAGGATTTCGAAAAAGCAGCGCTCTATCGAGACGAAGCGAAGAAAGTGCAGAGCGAGATCGCGCTGATGAAGAAGGACTGGAAAGGCGCCGACCATGAGCACCTGACCGTCACCGAAGAGGACGTGGCGGAAGTGGTTTCCAAGTGGACCGGTGTGCCTTTGGAAAATCTGAAACAGAGTGATTCCGACCGGTTGCTCCATCTGGAAGATGAACTTCACAAACGGGTCATCGGCCAGGAAGAAGCGGTACACGCAGTGGCTACGGCGATTCGCCGTGCTCGCGCCGGCATGAAAGATCCGAAGCGCCCCATCGGTTCCTTCCTCTTCCTGGGCTCCACCGGCGTCGGCAAGACCGAGCTGGCCCGCGCTCTGGCAGAGTGTATGTTTGGCAGCGAAAAGAATATGATTCGCTTCGACATGTCAGAGTACATGGAGAAACACGAAGTGTCCCGCCTCGTGGGCGCGCCTCCAGGCTATGTGGGCTACGAGGAAGGCGGCCAGCTCACTGATGCCGTGAGAAAGACGCCTTACAGCGTGATTCTCTTCGATGAAGTGGAAAAGGCGCACATGGATTTCTTCAATATCCTCCTGCAGGTCTTAGATGATGGCCGCCTGACCGATGGCCAGGGCCGCACCGTGGACTTCACGAACTGCGTTATCATCATGACCAGCAACCTGGGCTCCCATCTCCTGAAAGGGGAAATGAAGAAACTGGGCTTCTCGTCTGACGAAAAGAAGGAGAAAGAAACCTTCGAAGATGTGAAGCAGAAAATGATGGACGAAGTGAAACACGTTTTCCGTCCGGAATTTATCAACCGTATTGACGAAATCCTCGTCTTCCATCCATTGACCGGTGACAATCTCTCCGCCATCGTGAATCTGATGCTGGCGAAAGTGGAAGAGAAAGTGGCTCACCTCCATCTGAAACTTGCCGTCACCGAAGAGGCAAAGAAACTCCTCATCGACCACGGCAGCGACATGGAGTACGGCGCAAGACCCCTCCGCCGCACCATCCAGAAGGAAGTGGAAGATCCGATTTCCGAACTGATCCTCTCCGGCGACCTGACGAAGAAAGAAAAACTCACCATCGACGTCGCTGATGGGAAACTGACTTTCAAAGCGGAATAATGTTGTATAATAAGAGTGCAATGAAGAAATTCGTTGCACTCTTTTATTATGAACGAGGAAATCAGTGGTCGGTTTAGTAATCAGTGATCAGTGATCAGTAATCAGTGATCAGGGCGCGTTTTCGGCTATTCTCACATTATGGGATAATTGCTATGTGAGAATGGCGTCAATCGCGTCCTGATTACTGATTACTGACCACTAATTACTAAATCGACTACGAAACCGATAGCGGCAAGTATGCCCACTTTTATTTTTTTACTGGAGACTTATCATGTGCGCCAAGAATAAAACGAAATACCTCTGCACCGCTTGCGGCGCGGAGACGCTGAAATGGATGGGGCGCTGCCCGCAGTGCGGCGCGTGGAATACGTTGGAAGAGACTGTGGTGGAAGCGGCGCCGAAGAATTTGCGTCTCACCACCGAAGTGGTGACGTCCCGAAAGCCGCAGAAGCTGTCGGAAGTGAATCTGGAAAACCACGAGCGTATGCTCCTGGGGATGCCCGAAGTGGATAGGCCCCTGGGCGGCGGCGTGGTGCCGGGGTCCGTGATTCTCTGGGGCGGCGAGCCGGGGGTGGGCAAGTCCACTCTAATTCTTCAGGTATGCCAGGCCATGACCGCCGGCGGCAGGAAAGTGTTCTACTGCAGCGGCGAAGAGTCGGAGGCGCAGCTGAAAATGAGAGCGGAGCGCCTGGGCGTAGACGGCGAAGGCTGCCTGGTCTATTCCGGCGGCAACTTGGACAGCATCGTGGCGGAAGCGGAAAAGATGAAGCCCGACATGCTCATTATCGACTCCATTCAGACCATGTACCTCGCCGCCAACGAATCGCCTATGGGGAGCCCCGCGCAGATCCGCGACTGCACCGCCGTACTGGTGCGCCTGGCGAAGAGCGAGAACATCGCCGTCATGATCATCGGCCACGTGACGAAGGAAGGAAATCTGGCGGGTCCCCGCATTTTGGAGCACATGGTGGACGTGGTATTTTACCTGGAAGGCGATCGAAGCTACCAGTTCCGCGTGCTCCGCACCGTGAAGAACCGCTTCGGCTCCACTGCCGAGTCCGGCCTCTTTGTCATGGAAGGCAAGGGGCTCAAAGGCATCGATGACCCGTCGAAATATTTACTCCGCGACCGCGCCGCCCAGACGCCGGGCTCCACGGTGGTGGCGTGCATGGAAGGGCTGCGGCCGGTGCTGGTGGAAATCCAGGCGCTCACCGTGCACTCCGTCCTCGCCATTCCGAGGCGCATCGCAGCGGGCTATGATTACAATCGCATGATCATTCTCCTCGCCGTCCTGGAAAAGCGGGGGCGCATGCCTTTCTCCACTGACGACGTGTATCTCAATGTGGCCGGCGGCTTCCGGGTGAAAGAAACCTCCGCCGACCTCGCCGTAGCACTGGCGCTGATTTCCGTGAAAGGTGATGTGTCTATTCCCCAAGGCCTCATGGCGCTGGGCGAAATCGGCCTCACCGGCGAAATCATGCCCGTCTCCCGCGTCACCTTGCGCCTGAAAGAAGCGCTCAAAATGAAATTCACCCACTTTCTCCTCTCCGAAAGAAATAAAAAAGAAGTGCTCGCCTATTTCAAAGCGCACCATCTGGAAGACGCCGAAAGAAATACGGTGTTCGTGAGGAATTTGAAGGACGTGATGGAAGTTATAAAGTAAAGGACGCTGGAGGTTTTGTAGTCGGTAGTCGGTAGTCGGTAGTCGGGACGCATTTAGCGGTTCAGACATTAGCGAAGATACCGCTATCGTTTTCGTAGTCGGTAGTTAGTGGTCGGTAGTCAGGACGCATTTAGCGGATCAGGCATTAGCGATAGTACCACTATCATAAGTAGCCCTGGACTACGGTTATATGTTAAACGGTTCATAGCTACAGTGAGGCAGCAGGGAAATGCGTCCCGACTACCGATTACCGATTACCGACTACCGACCACCGACTACCGACTACGAAATCAATAGCGGCATCATTGTAAATGACTAAACAGTTAAAAGTGCCCCGACTACCGACCACCGACCACCGACTACAAAATCGATAGCGTTAAGCTTGCCATCTGTCGTAATAAATTCTTGATTCATTCTTTTCATTAAATTTTAAAAATCCGGTATAAAT
>CAVHZP010000091.1:0-7495 GCA_963640485.1 bacterium
ACCGACCACGAGCCAACCTCCACCGCTTCGCGGTCCCCCTCCTTCCAGAGGAAGGAGGTTAGAGAGTGGAAGCGCGGTAAGCATCCCCATTTCCTGAATAAATTTTCCCACCCACCCCTTTACTTCTCCCCTTTATCGTGGTAAAGTATAACTACGAAAAAGAAAAGGAGGGCTCTTATGGCTCACGGGATAGACGATTTGAAAATGGTGCACGAAGAGGAAATGAAGAATTACGACCGCATCGAGAGCGGTGTGGTGTCTGTGATGCGGCGGCACGGGTGCAAGATCATCCAGACGCCTACGTTTGAGGATTACGATACTTACGGCAAATATTTCCCGCAGTTGCAGCGGGAGATGATCAAGACGATTTCCTCGCAGGGGGACGTGTTGGTGATGCGGCCGGATGTGACGGTGCCTTTGGTGAAGACGGCGTCGCGGGAGTATCCGGATGCGAAGCAGCTTTTGAAGTTTGGCTATGTGTCCATGGTGTTCCGCGAATATTACGGCAAGTGCACGCATGGGAAATATTTCCAGCAGAGCGGCGTGGAGGTCTTAGGGGATGAGACGCCGGAGTGTGATGGCGAAGTGATGGTGATGGCGGCGGAGTTCCTGGAGGCGGTGGGCATCCGGGATATGCGCATCGACCTGGGGACGGTGGCGTACATGGACGCGCTTTTCGAGGAGCTCCATTTGTCGGAGGAGCAGCTGTCGAAGGTGCGGGAGTACATGGAGAAGAGAAATCTGGTTTCCTTCGAGAAGCTGGCGGATACGCTGTCGATCACGAAGATTCAGCGGGATGTGCTCTTGGAGCTGCCGCGGCTCTTCGGGCGATACGAGGAGACGCTGAAGCGGGCGGAGGGGCTGTGCCTGAATCACAAGATGGCGCAGTCGCTGGAGCGGCTGAAGAAGGTGTATGACTATCTGGAAATCGCGGGCTACGCGGACAAGGTGCAGCTGGATTTCGGTTTCACGTCTCACATGGGATATTACACGGATCTGGTGTTCCGCATTTACGCCGACGGGGCGCTGTATTCGCTGATTTCCGGCGGGCGGTATGATTCGCTGGCGGCGCAGTTCCAGGTGCCGCGGCCGGCTTGCGGGTTCGGCATGAATATGAATCTGCTCTACGAGGTGATGGCAGAGGCGGATCTCTTAGAGGAAATGGTGCCGTCCTGCGACCTGGCGGTAGTGTATGACGCGGCGGACCGGGAGCTCATCGTGACGCTGATGGCGTGGCGGCGAAAGGGCTACTCGGTCATGGGGGTCAGCACAGGAAATCAGATCGCTGCCGGCGATTATAAGATGATAGCTTCCTATAAGGATGGGAAATTCCTGGTGGATGGGATTTCCTATACGAAGGAAGAGATGGAAGAAAAATTGGGAGGTCTCTAAGTATGCTTCATATGGCATTGGCCAAAGGCCGTATTGCAAAGACGGTGATGAAAAGGCTGGCGGAAGGGGGCTTCGTATTTTCTGACTATAGTGATGATAGTAGGAAACTGATTTTTACAGATGACAAGGAACGGATCCGCGTCACTTTCGTGAAGTCGCCGGATGTGACGGTGTACGTGCGCCGCGGGGCGGCAGACGCCGGCATTGTGGGCAAGGATGTGCTCATGGAGGACGGCGAGGAGGATGTGTACGAGGTGATGGACCTGGGCATCGGCAAGTGCCGCATGGCGGTGTCGGGCATCAAAGGAAATCAGGCGGTGATGAATAAGCGGATCCTCACGGTGGCGTCGAAGTATCCCACCATTGCGCGGCAATACTTCGCCGGCCGGTTCCAGCCCATCGATATCATCAAGCTCAATGGTTCCGTGGAACTGGCGCCGCTGGTGGGTCTCTCGGACGTGATCGTGGATATCGTGGAGACCGGCACGACGCTCAAGGAAAATGGCCTGGAGGCCTATGATTATTTCATGGAGTTCTCGGCAAGGCTGATTTGTAATAAAGTTTCGTACAAGATGAAACAGGAAGAATTGAAGGAGTTTATGAATCTGGTGAAGTGAAAAAGGGATAAGGGATAGGGGATAAGGGATAAGGGATAGGGGATAAGGGATAAGGCGCATTTGACTGCTTCGTTAAATGCGTCAAGCCCTCTTCTCTGAGGGGAGTCTTGCTACTGCCTATATGAAGCATCATCCGGCCTACGGCCACCTTCTTCAGAGAAGAAGGCAAAGCGAGAAAGCAGCTGCGCGAGTCCTTATCCCTTATCCCCTATCCCTTATCCCCAATCTCCTAGCCCTTAATCCCTAAAATATGAAAGGAAGCCATAGAAATGGAATGGATTACAGTACCTGAAGAAGGTTTGACTTTGCGTGAAGTGCGGACTTTGACGAACCGCAATGTGAATTTGTCGGAAGACTTAGAGAAATCGGTGTCTGCCATTTTGGAGCAGGTGAGAAATGGCGGCGACGCGGCAGTGAAGGCGCTGACGAAGAAGTTTGACGGCGTGGAGCTGGCGGATCTCCGCGTTTCCGAGGAGGAAATCGAAGAGGCGCTGACGCTGGTGACGCCGGAATTCTTAGACGTGCTGAAAGAGGCGAAGGCGAATATCGAGATGTTCCACAAGGAGCAGGTGAGACGGTCCTGGACGAAGAATTTCCGGGATGGCGTAGAGCTGGGCGAGCAGTTCCTGCCCATCCAGCGCGTGGGCGTCTACGTGCCCGGCGGCCGGGCGGCGTATCCGTCCACGGTGCTCATGGACACGGTGCCTGCCATGGTGGCGGGGTGCCCGTCGGTGGCTATGGCGACGCCGCCAGGGAAAGATGGCAAGGTGAATCCGAATATTCTCGCCGCCGCTTATGTGGCCGGCGTGAAGGAAATCTATAAAGTCGGCGGCGCGCAGGGCATCGCCATGCTGGCTTACGGTACCGAGACGGTGGAGCCGGTATTTAAGATTGTCGGCCCGGGCAATGCGTTTGTAGCCATGGCGAAGCGCCTGGTCTTTGGCACCGTGGGCATCGACATGATTGCAGGCCCGTCGGAAGTTTGCTGCGTGGCTGACGGCAGCGCGAACTCGAAGTGGATCGCCGCCGACCTTCTGTCCCAGGCGGAACACGACCCCAGAGCGGCTGTTTTCCTGATCACCACCGACGCTGATTTCGGCAAACAGGTGGAAGAGGAGATGGAGCGACAGATGAAGGAGCTCTCCCGCTATGAAATCATGAAGAGCTCGGTGGACGACTATGCGAAGGCGTTCCTGTGCAAAGATGCGGCCCAGTGTTTCGACATCGTCAATAAAATCGCGCCGGAGCACCTGGAAGTGGAGCTCCCGGACCCGAAGCAGTATCTCCCACTCATTTACAATGCCGGCGCCATTTTCCTGGGGAAATATACGTCTGAACCCATCGGCGACTACATGGCGGGGCCGAACCACACGCTCCCCACCTCCGGCACCGCGGCGTTCTCTTCGCCTCTCGGCGTTTACGATTTCGTGAAGCACAGCAGCGTAGAAATGTATAATGAGGAAGCTTTTAGAAATATTTCCAAGAAGGTCCAGCTTTTCGCGAAAGCGGAAGGGCTGACGGCTCATGCCAATGCCATGGAGGTGCGTGATGAAGACTGAATGGCTCAGAAAAACAATCGCTGACTTTGATCCCTATTTCGTGGCGCCTATCGCCGAGAAGCATGTGATCAATGCGAACGAAAATTATTTCAATGTCCTTTCCATTCCGGCGGTGAAGGCGGAGCTTATCGCGGCGCTTGATACCTTCCAGCCCCAGATTTACCCGAAGCCCATGTCTGACGATATTCGCAAGGCGCTCTCGGACTACATCGGCGCGAAGGAGGAAAATTTCATCTGCGGCAATGGCGGCGATGAGATGATTTCCTATCTCCTGGGCACCTTCCTGGACCCCGGTGATCAGATCCTGGTTCACAGCCCTACTTTTGATATGTACGAGCTGGGGGCAGAAACTCTCGGCGCTTCCACCATCAAAGTGAAGGACCTTGCGGGCTACAAGCGCGACCAGGCGGGACTTCTTGAGGCGGTGAAGAAATACCAGCCCAAGGTGACGGTGATTTGCAATCCAAACAACCCCACCGGCGACCTCTTGCCGGCGGCATTCATCGAAGAAGTGCTCCAGGCGGCGGAAAATATCGTCTTCGTCGATGAAGCGTACATGGAATTTGCGCAGAAGGAAAGCGTCATCGGTCTCATTGATAAGTATCCGAATCTCATCGTTCTCCGCACCCTGTCGAAGGCCTTCGGCCTGGCGGGCATGCGTTGCGGCTATCTCGCTGCCGATGCGGCCCTCATCGAAGCCATCGCGAAGATCAAAGGCCCCTACAATCTGAATGCGTTCACCCAGATTTTCGCGCCCATCGTGCTGCGTCACCGGGAGGAAATCTTCCAGGTGCGGGACGCCATCAACGCCGAAAGAGATCGCCTCTATGCGGCATTGAAGGAAATCCCGGGGCTCACGGTGCACCCGTCCTGCACCAATTTCCTTCTCGTCCAGACCGAGCGGAAGCAGGAGGAAATCTTCGAAGCGCTCCGGAAGAAAGATATTCTGGTGAAGATTTACAGAAACAATGCAGAAATCCCGAACGGTTTCCGCATTTCCGTCACCACGAAAGACGTGGACGACACATTGATTGATGTATTCCGGGAGGTTCTCTCATGACCCGCACAGCTACGCTCCGGCGCACCACCGGCGAGACCGATATTTCCATCACCCTCGCCATCGACGGGGAAGGGAAATTCGAAGGCACCTCGGGCATCGGATTCTTCGACCATATGCTGAACCTTCTCGCCGCTCACAGCGGTATGGATATATCCCTCATTTGCACGGGGGATCTGGCTGTGGATAACCACCACACCATCGAAGACATCGGCATCACACTGGGCGAAGTGTTCCGGAAAGCTCTGGGAGACAAGAAGGGCATCCGCCGCTACGGCGCTTTCTACTGTCCCATGGACGAGACCCTTTCCCGCATCGTCCTCGATATTTCCGGGCGGCCGTACCTGGTCTTCGACGTGGCGATTCCCGTGGAGCGCATCGGCGATTTCGAGACCGAGATGACGAGAGAATTTTTCCTCGCCTTCGCCACCCACGCCATGATGAATCTCCACATGGCCACCCTCTACGGCATCAATGGCCACCACATCGTGGAGTCCCTTTTCAAGGGCATGGGCCACGCGTTGAAGGAGGCCGTCACCATCGAAGGGAAGGGCCTTCTGTCCACCAAAGGAGTGCTGTGATGAAAGTAGCCATTATTGATTACGATGCAGGAAATCTGGGAAACGTGGAGCGCGCAGCCCGGCGGGCGGGGCTCGACGTGGTGATTACCAGAGATCCTGAAGAAATCCGCGCGGCGAAAGCGCTGATCCTTCCCGGCGTGGGCGCCATGAAAGACGCCATGGCCCACCTGGACGCTTACGGTCTCACAGAGCTGATTCGCGAAGAAGTGGGGAAGGGCAAGAAGCTGGTGGGCATTTGCCTCGGCATGCAGGCACTCTATGAAGTGTCCGAAGAAGGCGGCGAAGTGAAAGCCCTGGGACTCCTCCCCGGCCGTATCGCCCGGTTCCCCGCCGGAAAGCTGAAAGTCCCTCACATGGGCTGGAATGAGCTGGTGCTCCACCGGCCTCACGAGACCCTGGCAGGCCTTTCCGCCCATTCGTATGTATATTTCGTGCACTCCTACTACAAGACCCCCGGCGATACGAAAGATGTCATCGCTTTGGCAGACTACGGCGTCACCGTGCCGGCGGTGGTAGGGAGAGACAATGTGCTTGGATTCCAGTTTCATCCGGAGAAATCCGGCCCTGTGGGAGTCCAGATTTGGAAACAGATAGCAGAGTGGTTGGTCAAATGAAAATATTTCCCGCAATAGATATAGAGAGCGGACACTGCGTCCGACTGAAACAGGGCAAGCGCGACGACCTCACGGTCTACGGCGATGACCCGGTGAAAATGGCACTGAAATGGCAGGAACTGGGGGCGAAATACCTCCACGTGGTGGATCTCGACGGCGCGTTCAAAGGCGGCGGCGTGAATACCGACATCATCCGCGCCATGTGCAAAGCCGTCTCCATCCCCATCGAAGTGGGCGGCGGCATCCGCAATGAAGAAGCCATCAAAGCCCACCTGGAAAATGGGGTGTACCGCGTCATCATCGGCTCCAAAGCCGTGGCATCGCCCTACTTCGCCATCCAGGCGGCCAGGAAATACGGCGCCGAACACATCGCCGTCTCCGTAGACGCCCACGGCGACACCGTAGCCACCCACGGCTGGGTGGACGGCAGTTCCCAGAAAGTCCTGCCCTTCGTGAAAACCCTGCTGGATAACGGCGTGAACACCATCGTCTACACCGACATCAGCCGCGACGGCATGCTCTCGGGACCGAATATGGAAATGATGGAAAAACTCCAGTCCCTCCCCGGCATCCACCTCATAGCCTCCGGCGGCGTATCCTCCGCTGAAGACCTGAGAAATCTCGCAAGCCTCGGCGTCTACGGCGCCATCACCGGCAAAGCCCTCTATGAGGGAAAGGTGAGTATGGAGGAGATTAAGGAAATACAAGAGTAGAGGGGAGTGGGGCTGGTGGTTTTGGGATAAGGGATAGGGGATAAGGGATATGGCGCATTTGACTGCTTAGTCAGTAGCGCTAAGCCCTCTTCTCTGAAGAGGGTGCCCGAAGGGCGGGTGATGCCTTTGAGAGTAAGGAACGGTAGTGAGGCGGCAGAGAAATGCGCCATATCCCTTATCCCCTATCCCTTATCCCTAAACCATTAGCCCTTATCCCTGCTACCGCCCAATCTCTTTTCGAACAAGGAGCACTAGATTATGCTTGCCAAACGTATCATTCCCTGCCTCGACGTCAACCATGGGCGCGTGGTGAAGGGGAAACAATTTCATAACTTACAGGACGTGGACGATCCGGTGGCGCTGGGGAAGTATTACTCCGACTCCGGCGCCGATGAGCTGGTCTTCTACGACATCACCGCCACCCACGAGGGGCGAGAGACCTTCGTGGACACCGTCCGCGCCATTGCGAAAGAGCTCACCATCCCCTTCACCGTGGGCGGCGGCATTCGCAAAGCCGATGATTTCCGCACCATGCTCCTCGCCGGAGCAGATAAGGTGTCGGTGAATTCCGCGGCGGTGATGCATCCGGAAATCATTCAGGAAAGCGCCGAACGCTTCGGCAACCAGTGCGTGGTGCTCTCCATCGACGGCAAACGGAACGGCCACGGCGGCTGGGACGTCTACGTCGAAGGCGGCCGCAAGAATACCGGCATTTCTGTGGTCGAGTGGGCGCGGAGAGGCATGGAGCTGGGGGCCGGAGAAATCTGCATGAACTCCATCGACGCTGACGGCGAAAAAGATGGCTACGACTTAGAGCTCATGCGCGTCCTCGCAGACACCCTCTCCATCCCCGTCATCGCCTCCGGCGGCGCAGGGAAGATGGAAGATTTCCAAAAAGCCTTCGAAGCCGGCGCCGACGCCGCCCTGGCCGCTTCCGTCTTCCACTTCGGGGAAATCGCGAT
>CAVHZP010000092.1:0-7425 GCA_963640485.1 bacterium
AAGCTCTACGCGCAGACGAAGAAGGAGGATTCATAACCGGTAGCCGGTGATCGGTAGTCGATGTATGCTTCCCGTCTGATATCTGATTGTCTGACCGTTTGTACCAAGTCCGTTTCTATTGCAAAACAAAAGAGCCTTGTGGAAAATTTCCCAAGACTCTTTTGTTTTGCTTTATTTCGCCATAGCGCCGGCTAATTTCTTTCCGTGAAAAGCGATACCGTATTTCCAAACCTTTCCGTTTTCCGGAAATAAGGCTCCCTTTTCATAGGATTTCTCTTCGATTTGTTTTTCTGCCTTTTCCGCAAATGCAGAGAGTGCTTCCTCTTTGGGTGCGTATTTCAATTCCAAAATCACACCGGGTATATCCTTATGCTGCGGCACCAAGGCAATGTCGAATCGACCATAACCGCCCTCTTTCTCTGACAGGACATGGTAGCGATCCCCCTGGAAACGAGCAAGCATCCCCAGAAGCAGCGCATGATAAAAGATTTCCTTATTCGCCGTATCGAAGGTACCAACCGTCTTCAAGATGATATCCTGCAGGTAAGATTCAAAACTATCCTTGTCCCCGGTCACAAGCGCTTTTAGCATATAGTCAAACTCATATTGCGTAAACCCGTCAGTCAAGTGGTTCATAATTTCCGTACTATAGAGCTGGCGGATTTCCTCATTGGGAATCTTCAGGGAATAGGCATTCAGGATGCCATCGCTATTTTCTTTTGCCGTCAAATATCCCGTGGTGAGAAGCATAGTGAAAAGTGCGGCCTTGTCCGTCTCGATGTCATCATAGACCACACTCTCGTTTACCGGCACCTCGATGGAATTTCCGGCGAGTAAATTCTGCAAAGCCCGCATCTTCTCCGTATCAGTTCTCGATAGCAGATATTGCAAGATAGAATTTCCGGACGTATTGACCCAATAAGGACGAGCCGACAAATGGTTACTGAAGAAATTGATCACGGACCAAGGATTATACAAATCTGATTTCCCGAAGTGATATCCATCGTACCAATACTTCAGTAACCCCATAGCTTTCTCACAATCACAAGACTGGCAAATTGCTTCGACTTCCTCTTCTGTAAAGCCGAAAACATCGCTATATCTCTCAGAAAATACGCTATCCACTTCCAAATTATTGAGCCCGCTGAAAATGCTTTCCTTCGCAATGCGCATGACCCCAGTCAAGACGGCCAGCTTCAGGCAGGAATTTCCTTTGAGACTTTTGTTGTAAAAGGTACGGAAATAAGAAATCGCTTCTTTGTAAAAGCCACATTCATAGGCATATTGCAGCGGCGCATCGTATTCATCAATCAGTATCACCGGCTCTCTACCGTGATATTTCCATAAATACAACGTGAGATAGGCGAGGCTCACCTGATACTCCGCTGCACTCGCCGTAGTATGTATGATCTTTTTGAAATATTCCTTCTCGTACTCCCCTAGCGCGTCTCCTTCCAGGAGATAGCTGTGCTTTTGGTACTCTGCAGAAATCGCCAGCTTGAAAGAGTCGAAAAGCATCTCCCAGGTATCATTCTGTACATCCTTCAGTGTGAGGAAAATCACAGGATACTGATTTCTCTCAGAAAGATATGCTCCCTCACCAGCCGAAGCGATGGCCAGCGAATCAAAAAGAGCAGCGGATTTTTTATGATCAATGGAAAAAAAATAAGAAAGCATACTCATATTGATGGTCTTGCCAAATCGGCGGGGCCGAGTAATCAGCGTCACCTTGCTGTGATGGTCAAGCAGTTCTTTGATGAATAAAGTTTTATCCACGTAGTAATAGCCCGTCACAGCTTCTTTGAAGTCATCCACTCCTATAGGCATCCGTTTCATAAAAATCCCTCCTCTGCTTCTTCATTATAAAGAGTCAGATTTTTATTGGCAAGGGAATCGGTTAAAGGACCTGCCTTCCGCTCTTCTCACTCTTACGCCCAACCCCCCACCTTTTCTGAAATTCTCATTTAGGGTATAATGGTTTAGGTTCGGCGCAGGGAACGCCGATGCGCGAATTTTTTCTATTTTCCAGTTTCCCAAAAGTATTTCCTCATCTCATTACCTCACGGAGTGAATATATATGAATCCAATCAGACAGTGCACCGTCATTGTGAATCCCACGTCAGGCCGCGAACGAGCCCCCCGGTACATACCGCTGCTTCACAGCACCCTGGCCAAGCGCTTCGACGACATCACCATCAAGCTGACGGAGAAGGCCGGCGACGCCAGCCAATTCGCCAAAGCCGCCGCCATGGAAGGCCGCGATGTGATTTGCATGGGCGGTGACGGCACCATCAATGAAGTCATCAATGGCATGGCGCCGGTGGGCAGCGACTCCACTTTCGGCTTCATCCCCTTCGGTACGGTGAATGACCTGGCCCGGGCGCTTCACATCCCCCGGTCTCCCCAGGGCGCCATCCGCATGCTGGAGACCGCCGCAAAAACTCACATCGACGTGGGCAAAATCAATGACCAATACTTCATCAATGTGGTGGCCGCCGGCCTCATCCCTGAAGCAGTCAGCGAAGTATCTATCAAAGAGAAAACGCTCTTCGGCTCTCTGGCCTACTTCATGAAAGGCGTGCAGGTCCTGAATAAGCAGAAATCTTACCATTTCAAAATCGAAGAGGAAAATGGCACAGTAATCCAGGTCTCTTCCCCGCTGATCGCCGCCATGCTCACCGACTCAGCAGGCAGCTTCCGGAATCTGATTCCTCCGGAAGAAAGAAATAAGGGCATCATCAAGCTCTGCCTCTTTCACGACTTCGCCTGGCTCAATGCCATCCGCCAGGCGCCGAAGCTCCTGGCCGGTTTCCAGATGGGACCCGACTTCGTCACCGTGGTAGGCGTCAAGAAAGCTCATATTTCCATCGATGATGAAGAGGATTTGTGGACCAATGTGGACGGCGATAAGGGGCCGAAATTCCCCATCGACCTGGAAATCCTCCCCTCCCGCCTCCCGGTCTTCGTACCGCGCCACGTGGATGACACCGCCACCCACATCCCCATCCCCCACTTCTTCGAAAAAGTGGCCCCTCACATCCACTTCCCCTGGAATGAAAACGAAGAAGAATTCAAAGGCACCACACTGAAAGAAGTGGTCCTGGAAGTGCAGGAACGAGAACGAAAGAAACGAGAGGAAGAAGAGACAAAAGCGAATAAAGAAAATAAGGAAACGAAGGGATAAATGATAAGACACATTTGCCACTGATGCATACAATGGCACCGTAAATTTTGAAAAAGTAATCTGCTCAACATTTCCTCATATTTCTCATAAAAAAGAGTCGCGAACATCTCGCGACTCTTTTCCTTTGCCCGTCATCCCGAGCATAGTCGGGAAATCTATTTAGCGATAGCAGAACCCCGCAAAGCTCACGCGCAAAGCCAAACGCACCCTGACCACTGACCACTAATTACTGATCACTAAACCAATAGCGTCAAACCCACTTTCTCACGGTACATACTTCATCCCCCAATTCAGGATGGCATGAAATACAGGAAGCAGATCCATGCCCTTTTGCGTGAGGCTGTACTCCACGTGAGGCGGGATTTCATTGAACTGCACCCGGGATACGATGCCCTCTTGCTCCAACGCCCGAAGCGTATTGGTCAGCATGGTATTCGTGACACCGGGGATGTATCGCTTCAATTCCCCGAAGCGCATGGGGTGCTTCACGCAGAGCAGATAAATCACCTGCAGCGTCCACTTCCCTTGCAAATGCTTCAGCGTCTCCGACACCGGGCAGTGGCCCTCATCGGTCTGGATAAAAGAATCCAACTTCCCCAAAAATTCTTCGTAGCTCATAGTATGGTTCATTCGCTCGCCGCCTTTCATGGTACGCTCCACCGTACCAAGTCAGAAAATTCTGCGTACTTGTGTTGTTTTCTGGAGTTAGTATAATAAATGTATCAGCTTTGGTCAATGGAGTGCATTTGGCGCTGGTGGTTTAGTAATCAGTAATTAGTAGTCAGTAATCAGGACGCATTTGCCGCTATTATCCTGACTACTGATCACTGATCACTGATTACTAAACCTCCCGCGTCAAACCCCCATTATTTACGAAAGGACAAATCACCATGAACAAAGAAACCATCGAACTCATCCGCGCTGAAGCGCTGAAACTCCTCGCTGCTCCTTCTGCCTCTGCCGCTGCCAAAGAAGCCGCAGAGAAATGGATCGCTGCCGCTGATACTGACGCCGTAGAAGCTGCTTCTGCAGAATTCAAGAAGGTTCTCATGGCATCCATCGCTACCGTAGACGAACTCATCGCCTTCGCCGGCTCTTCTGCCTGCGAAGAAATGATGGGCAAAGAAACCGCCGTAGGCCTCCTGGCACACGGCAAGGAAATCAAAGCCCAGGGCGCCGACTTCTGCGACTGCCCCGCCTGCAGCGCGTGCTATGCAATCATTAAGGCTTTGAGCTAAGGTAGTGAAAAATCACGCTATCGATGTTCGTAGTCGGTAGTCGGTAGTCGGTGGTCAGTAGTCGGGGCGTGCTACCCTCGTCTAACAGATACGCCAAACCGTTGTTTCGTTTGTAGCAATTCCACATTTCTGATCTCAAAAGAGCTGCGAAATTTCGCGGCTCTTTTAGATTGCTAAAATTTCCTTCCCCGTCCCTCTATCGTGCTATACTGTATACAATAGCAGAAATCGGAAAAGCTCTCACTAAACGCCAAACGCGTCCTGATTACTGACCACTGATTACTGATTACTAAAATATCCGCCCATTCCGAAAGGAGCCCATCATGAAGTCCAACTACCCGTCCAAAGCCCTCTCCCTCATCGAAAAGATTTCCATCTCTGCACCGCCCTTTCAGAAAACAGACTTCGTCCCCACCGACGTGAATCTTTTCTTCGGCGCCAATGGCAGCGGCAAGTCCACCCTGGCGCGCGCCATGGCGAAAGGGGACGGGCTCGCCTTCGCCGAAGGGAAAGACATGGATAGCGCCGAGGTGCTCCTTTTCGACACGGACTTCGTCAATCAAAACATTCGCTCCGGCGGCTGCCTCCCCGGCGTCTTCATGCTGGGACGCGAGAACATCGATACCACCGGCGCCTTAGACGCGCTGCTCCGCCAAAAGACAGACCTGGAGAAGCAGGAAAAGGAAGAGCGGGACCGGTTCAACCAGTATCAGGAAGAAACAGCCGCTCACCGTGATCTATTTCTCGAAACCCTCTGGAAAACCGGCGAATCTTACCGCAAAAATTTCCCCAAAGCCTTAGGGAAAGCCAAGAGCACAAAAAGAAATTTCGCCGCTGCCATGCTCGCCGCCTCCCCCAGCGCCATCGATGACACCGACGAGGATCTCGCCGCCCTCTACCGCCGGGCCTTCAGCGACGCACTGGAAAAACTTCCGCCGGTGCCCGCGCTCCCCGCCCCCGACTGGCTCGACCGCTTGGACGGCGTGGACATGCTAAAAACCCCCATCGTGAACCGCGCCGACATTCCCTTCGCTGCCTTTATGAACGCCCTCGCCTCCGCCGACTGGTTCCGCTACGGCCACGACCACTACGAAGCCGGCGCCGGCGGCCGCTGCCCCTACTGCCAGCAAACGCTCCCCGAAGATTTCCAGAGCCAGGTGGCCCAGGCCTTCGACGCCCAGTACGAAGAAGGGAAACGGCGCATCGACGATTTCCGCGCCCGCTATGAAGCCGCCGCGAATCGCCTCATGCAGCAGCTCCAAAGCGTCCCCGAAGCCTGCGCGCCCAAGGGCAGCTACCAGGAGTACCAGGCCCGCGTGATGATTCTGGGAAATATGATTTCCGAAAACCTCCGCCGCATCAACCAGAAGCGGGAGTCCCCGTCCAAGGAAATCGAGCTCTCCCCCCTCGCCCCCTACCTGGGCGACCTTTCAGACCTCCTCACCCAGTGGAATCGCCGCGTCAGCGAGCACAACCGCCTCCTGGACAACCGCGCCGCCGGACAGGAAGAATGCGCCCAGCGCATCCAAGGCGCCCTGGCCAAGCAACTCGCCCCCACCATGGCCGCCTATCGCACCCTCGCCAAGAAGCGCGCCATAGAAAGTAGTACGCTCCAAAAGAACCTCGCCGCCGCCGCCCACGCCCTCCACCAGGTGCAGCAGGAAATCGCCGCCAAACAAAGCCAATTCGCCAATACCACCGCCGCCCTGGCCGACATGAACCGGCTCCTCCAAAAGAGCGGATTCCAAAGCTTCCACCTCGAAGCCGCCGGCGATAACGAATACCGCGTGATCCGCCAAGACGGCAGCGCCGCCGAAAACCTCAGCGAAGGGGAAATCCAATTCCTCGGCTACCTCTACTTCTGCGCCAAAGCCTTCGGGCAACCGGAAAGCGCGGCCAAAGAAAAAATCCTCCTCATCGACGACCCCACCGGCGCCCTGGACAGCCACAGCGCCTCCGCTGCCGCCGCCCTCACCCGCGAGCTCATCACCGCCACTCTCGCCTGCAACGATCCCACCGTGTACCGCAAGAAATTCCAGGTTCTCAAAGAATCCCCCATCCGCCAGCTCTTCCTCTTCACCCATCGCAGCGCCTTCTACCAGGACATCACCGAAGGCCTCGAAACCGAGTGGGACCGCGTCGCCTTCTTCCTCGTCCGCAAAGACGAAGGCGTAAGCACCATCGAAGCCGGCGTCCTCCACACCCCGCCCACCTGGACCAACGCCCTCCCGCCCCTGGACTCCACGGGAAATCTGTGGCACCACTACCAGAAAGAAACAGACCCGGCGAAACTCCTCCTCATCGCGAGAAAAATTGTAGCCCGCTGCCTCCCGCCCCTGGGCCACGAGAAACCCGCCATCCGAAGAGCCATCCTCGCCAGCAAATCCCGCCTCACCAGCCCAAGCGGCAGCGCCGCCCCCTTCCGCGTAGCCGTCTCCTTCCTCACCTACCTGGACACCGCCGCCCTCTCCTTCAGCGGCCTGGCCCAAATGCCCCCCGCTCTAGCCACCCAGTGCATCAAAGACACCCTGGCGACCCTCTTCACCCTCCTGGGCCGCGAAGCGTACTATAAGACGATGGTGAAGAAGTATAAGAAATAAGGGGCGCTTGGCGCTGGTGGTTTGGTAGTCGGTAATCAGTAGTCAGTGATCAGTGGTCAGTGATCAGGACGTGTTTGCCGCCACTCCCACGTATCGGAATAACCTCTATGCGAGAATAGCGGCAAATGCGCCCTGATCACTGATTACTGATTACTGATTACTTTCCCCCAAACTTTCTAAAATTCCCTATTCCCAAAATCCCACATTTGTGCTATACTTATTTGCGTTATCGGGGCATAGCGCAGTTTGGTAGCGCACTTGGTTCGGGACCAAGGGGTCGCAGGTTCAAATCCTGCTGCTCCGACCATTTATGCGGGTGTAGCTCAATGGTAGAGCGCCAGCCTTCCAAGCTGGTTACGAGGGTTCGATTCCCTTCACCCGCTCCATTTATTTTCCGCTGAAA